>NZ_JBHJQI010000085.1:0-34774 GCF_042262805.1 Streptomyces sp. NPDC056361 | reverse complement strand
CGTGCGGATCGCACGGGGCCACCGGCCTTTCGACGGTTCGGGGACGTCAGTCCTGCTGCGCCTCCCATTGGGCGCGGGCGAGCTCCGAGTTGGTTCGGACGAGCCGCCAGCTGTCTTCGACGGTGTAGAGGGAGTAGCGGCCGGTCGCGTCCAGGGCCTCGAAGACCTGGTTGGCCCAGGCGTCCGAGTCCGGCTGGTTGGCAGTGATCCGGGCCGGGTGCGAGCGGGAGGGCTCGTCCAGGTCCGGGGGCACCGACACGTACACGCTCAGCCAGCGGTCCCGGTCCCCCCAGGTGAAGGAGGGGCCGTACCTGGTGGTGTTGTCCGTGAACGTGACGCCGAAGGCCGCTTCGAGGTCGGCCCACAGGGCCTCCGCGAGGACGGCCCCGGACGTCTGCTGCCCGCGGAACCCTGCGTGGATGTCGTATTCGCTCATCATCAGCCTCAGCGCACGTGGAAGGTCTTGTCGTAGCCGTAGCCGATCAGTCGCACATGGGTGAAGTCGTGCGAGCTGCTGTTGCGGCCGAACGCGTCGAGCCCCTTCTTGGCCGTGTCAAAGGATATGTCGGCGTTCCGGCCGTCGATGATGACGACGTCGGCACCCTTGCTCTTGCCGGCCTTGATGGCCGTCTGGACCGTGCTGGCGGAATTCGACTTCAGGACCTTGAACTCGGCGGCGGACCCGCCGACCCAGGCGTCGAAGTGCTTGCCTTCACCGCCCGGTTGGTCGTTGCGGGACTTGACCTCCTGCCCGTTGCCCGCGAGGTAGAGCGCCAGCTCGAACTCGTCGTTGTTGAAGGCGAAGTGCGGTCCGTTCTTGCCCCGGCGCTGCTCCTTGTCAGGGCTGGCCCCGTCCGTGGTCTTGTTCCAGGACTCGTCGATCAGCTCCAGGATGTCCTCGAGGTAGTTCGCGACCATCCACTGGGTGCCTCGGGACGCGCCGTAGCAGCCGGCCTTCTCGGGGCCCATGTGGCGGCAGGTCCGGCGGTCGATGTCCTCGACGTTGTCGAGGAACCGGCCGACGTTGAACTTGTGCTCGTCCATGATCTGCTTGAGCCGCGCGTCGCGAAGGATCTTGGCACGCGCACTGTCGTACTTGTGCTGCTCGTCCCAGTACGTGGGCCGCTTGTCGCCCGGGGAGTCACCCTTGTCGCCGGTCCCCTTGTCGGTGCCCTTGCCCTCGCCGACGTACCGGCCGCCGGTGCAGTCGCCGGGGGTGCCGGTGCAGTAGGCACGCTCGTCCGGGTCGTAGTTGCCCGACGGGTCGCTGCGCGTGACCGGGTTGTTGTGGCTGTACGCGTAGCCGTTGACCTGGAGCGGGTCGGCGAAGTCGATCAGCGCGTCCGCGGAGGCGAACCGGCCGATGGCCGGGTCGTACTCGCGGGCACCCAGATGGGTCAGGCCCGAGGGGTCCTCGATGCCCACGCCCAGGTAGCCGCGCTTGTTCGGCCAGGAGGCCGGCTTGGTGCCGCGCACCTCGCCGTACGGCTTGTAGGAGCGGTGGGTGACGGCCTGGCCGGAGGTCAGGGCGATGCCGGTGGTGGCGGTGCCGACCTGGTCGCCGATCAGGACGTCGAGCTTGTGGCCCGTGGTGGCGCCGTTGAGGGTGGAGCGGACCACGGCGGGCGCGCCGGCGTGCGTGTAGACGCGGCTCGCCTTGGTGATCGTGCCCGCGCTGGTGGTCAGCTCCATCTCGCCGAGGTAGAGCACGCTGCCCGAGGGGGTGTTCTCCAGCAGGCGGTTGCCGTCGGCGTCGTAGACGTACCGGGTGGTGACCCCGCCCGCCTTGATCGTGTCGAGGCGGTTCTCCCGGGTCCAGACGAGGTCCTGGGTGCCGCTCGGCAGTGTGCGGGTGGTGGTGTTGCCCGAAGCGTCGTACACGTACGAGCTGCCGGTCCCGGGCGCGGAGGCGACCGAGGTCAGGGTGTGCGGCTGGGTTTCGGTCGGGGCCGACGTGCCGTTTCCGGTGACCGTCTTGCCGTACCCGTAGGTGAGCTTGACGTCCTTCGCGGGGTCGGTCGCGTCGTGCTTGACCTGGGTGGCGCGGTTGCCGATGAGGTCGAAGGTGTAGCTGTCGTAGTAACCCGTGGCGCCGCCCGCGACCGTGCCCGCCGCGGGCGCGTTGGCCTGCAGGGAGGCGGTCAGGGTGCTGTCCGGGGCGGTGGTGTCGGTGACGCTGTCCGCGGCGCGGGCGATCGGCCCGCGGATCGCCCGCTGGTCGGTGCGGGGACCCCAGGTGGAGCCGTCCGCGCTCTTGCAGCCGGTGCTGGCCAGCGTCGGGGTGATGTTCGAGGTCCACGCGTGGACCATCTGCCCGGCGACGTCGTGCGTGTAGCACTGGGTGTCCCACACGGACGTGCCGTTGTCGGTCAGCTTGCGCGCCTGCGAGGTGATGTTGCCCGCGTAGTCGTACGAGTAGTGCGTGCTGCTCACCCGCGGGGAGGTCGAGGACTCGCGGTCCACGACGGTGCGCTGGAGCTGGCCGGTGTAGTCGTTGAGGAAGTTGGTGGTCCAGACCCGGTAGGGCTGGGCACCGCTGGTGGTGCGCATCGGCTCCCCGTACGGGGAGTAGGTGACGTCGGAGGTGTACCAGCTGGCACCCGAGGTGCTCTCCGGCAGTCCGTCGGAGTTGTAGCGGGTGACGACCTTCTCGGCGGCGAGTCCGCCCTTGGCCGGGAGCGTGGTGCTCAGCAGCCTGCCGGTCGGCGTGTACGCGAAGGCGTACTTGTACGTGCCGGAGACCCCGGTGGTCAGGGAGTTGGCCGGGATCACCGTCTCGCGGCCGGTGGGCCGGTACTCGGTGTCGTAGCCGGTGACCCGGTTGACGTAGTCGCCGCTCGCGTCGTGGCGGACGGAGGAGACCGGCTTGCCCAGCGCGCCGGGCAGGGTGTCGTAGGTGAACTCCCGGATCGGTGCGGACTCCGTACCCCCGGTGCGCACGGCCGTGATGCGGCCGAGCACGTCGTACGAGGTGTGGACGGTGCCCCGGTCGTCGGTGGCGGCGGTCCGGCGGTCGGCGTCGTCGTAGCCGTAGCTCACGGTGCCCGTGTCGGGGTCCGTGCTGGTGAGGGTGCGGTGCCGGGTGTCGAAGGTCCAGGACCAGACGTTGCCCGCCGGGTCGGTGACCTTCTCCCGGTTGCCGCGGGAGTCGTAGCCGTAGGTGGTGCTGCGCCAGATCGGGGTGCTGGAGATGCTGGACGCGTTCTGGATCTTGGTTACGCGGCCGAGGGCGTCGGTCCAGGTGTTCACCGCGGGGGCGGCGCCGCCGGGCGGGAAGGCGACCGTGTTCGTGTCGCCGTAGACCCACTTGTTGTAGTTCATGAAGGCGCCGCCGCGGTAGTGGCTGGCGCGCACCGGACGCTCGAGTCCGTCGTACTGGGTACGGGTGAGCATCGGGACGAGGGTGTCGGAGACCCTCTTGAACTGCACGGTCGTGGGCTCGCCCTTGACCAGGTACGGCTTGGTGGCCTCCACCGTCTGGCCGTGGTCGTTGTAGCGGGTGTCGGTGACGATGCGGCCGGAGCCGTGGGCTTCCGCCTGGGTCTGGACCACGCGCATGAGGCCGTCGTAGATCGTCACCCCCTTGGCGTAGGTCTCGTCGTCCTTGAGCTTGTAGACCGTCACCGCGGAGGGCTTGGTCGTCGAGGAGGCGGCCTCCGCCATCTGGTAGGTGATCGTCACGTCGGGCTTCTGGGTGCCGCCGGAGCGGCTCGCGGTCCAGCCCTTGACCAGGCGCCCGAAGGCGTCGTACTCGTTGCGCACGACCCGGCCGTTGATGTCGGTGACCGTGACCGGCAGGCCGCGGCCCGGGTCGAGGTCGCTGACGGTCGAGTAGCCCTTCTCGTCGACGGAGGTGATCGCGGTCACCGGACCGCCGGCGTCGCCGGGGGTGTAGCGGGTCTCGGTGGTACCGGTGACCGGCCGCGTGACGGTGCGGATGCGCCCCAGCGGGTCGTAGGTGCTCGAGGTGACGACGCTGTGGTGGGTGCCGTCGGCGTTGGACTCCGCGACGACGGTCGTCAGGCCCTTGACGGGCGTGGTGCCCCAGGACTGGCCGTCGTAGGACGTCATCTCCGCGGTGATGAGCGCGGCGGTGCCCGCGGTGGTGTTGTGCTGGCTGCACGGCACGCCGGTCTTGCGGACCCGGCTCACCAGACCGATGAGGTTGGCGTCCGTGTTGTGGACGTACTGCGTGGTGGCGCAGGTCTGGTCGCTGAGGGTCTCACCGGTGCCGTTGGGCTTGACCACGGACACCTCCACCTGCGTGGGCAGGTTGTAGGCGGCGTCGACGGTGGTGTCGGTGCGGACGGCCTGCCAGCTGCTGCCGACCGTCTGGATCGCCTCGCTGCGCTTGACCCCGGTCTGGTACGCGACCAGCGCGTCGGTGCCCTCGCGGGTGCGGGTGGCGGTCTGGCGGGACCAGGGCTGGTTGAGGGTCCGCTTGAGGACCTTGCCGCCCGTGCCGTCGTAGGTGAGGGTCTCGGCGACCATGCCCGCGTACGCGTCGGAGTCGTCCGCCAGCAGGGTCACGGTGTCCGTGGAGTCCTTGACGGCCCCGCCGGTGCCGCGGAAGTAGCGGGTGACGGAGTACGACTGGGTCTGCGGCGCCGCGCTGCTCTTCCTGCCCTTGTACGTGCTCACCTTCTGGAAGCCGCGCCAGTCGCTGTACGTGCGCAGCTCGGGACGGGTGAACTCGTCGTTGCTCTTGGCCCAGGCCGGGCCGGAGTAGTCGTACCGGGTGGTGACGCGGTCGGAGACGCCGGTGATGCGGTCGTTCTCGGTGACCGTGTGGACGAGGTACTTGTTGAACCAGGCCAGGCCCGGCTTCTTCTCGTCACCGTCCGGGGACCAGCGGACCGGGAAGCAGGTCTTCGTGTTGTTCTCGGGGGCCACCGTCGGCTGGTACTGGCAGCCGCCCTTGTACGTCACGTCGATCTGGCCGCCGTGCTCCGTGAAGACGGTGCCGATGCGGGGGCGGGGGAAGCCGGGGCGCTGGTCCTGTCCGTCCTTGCGGACCAGGTTGGGCAGCTGCTTGTCCTTGAGGTAGCCGGACAGCGGGTCCCCGGGACCCACGGTGTACGGCTCGAAGGTCACGCCCTCCTTGGACAGCAGGGTGCCGCTGGAGGCGCCGGGGGTGTAGCCGTAGTGGGTGATGCCGCTGAGCCACATGGCCGGGGAGGTGCTGTACCAGTCGCGCGGGAAGGACTGCTTGAGCTGGTACTGGTCGACCTTGACGAGGCCGGTGGCGCCGGGCCGGTGGGCGTAGGTGGAGACGTAGCCGAGGCGCATCCGGAGCCAGAAGGACGGGAAGGCCGGGCACAGCTTGGAGTCCGACTTGCAGTTGAGGTTGCCGGGGGTGTCCCACCAGGGGCGGTAGGCGGCCGGGTCCTTGGTGTTGTCGAAGTTCGCGGAGTCGCACGCCGGGGCCGCGGACAGGCAGCGCTGGTAGAGACCGAAGTTGACCTTCGCGGCGGGGGTGCCGCCGAGGTTGTCGTTGCGCAGTCCGTACTCGATGAAGTCCGGCAGGGCACCGCGGTGGTAGACCTCGGGCGTCTTGAACTTCTTGTTGACCGCGTAGTAGTTGGTGGCGCGGGCCCAGTTGACGATCATCACGTTGCCGTGGACGTCCAGGACCTTGTCGAGGCCCCACTGCCAGGCCTGTCGCTTGCCGGCTCCGCAGCGGGAGTCGGCGAAGGCGGTCGCGTGGCAGGGCTCGCCCGGGTGGTTGCCGAAGACCGGGACGGTGAGGACCGAGTCGGTGTCGGCGTGGCCGCCGCCGATCTTGTCCAGGCCGTAGAAGTACTGGGTGCCGTCCGTGGTGGTGACGACCCAGTGCTCGCCGTCGTTGTCGCCGTTGTCGATGCCGGTGCGGCGCTCGACGCGGGTGCCGTCGTCGTTCTGGAGGCGGTAGGTGTCGGTGGAGCCCACCTTCACCAGCTCGGAGGTCCGGCCGTTGAGGGAGATCACGGCGTTGTCGGACACCCAGCAGAGGTCCGAGGACTCCTTGTCCTTCTTGGACGTGTTGTTGGCGCCGCCCGCGGCGACGGCCTTGGTGTCGTCCTTGCAGGCGCGGTAGCGGCGCTCGATGCGGCCCGGGTCGTAGTCCCAGCCCTCGCCGAGCCAGGAGGACTGCGGCGTGGAGGTGGCCGTCTTGCCGTCCACCCACTGGGAGTTGTACTTGAAGCTGATCTTGGGCGCGGGGCCCGCGGGTGCCGGGGGCACGGTCAGCGGGTACTCCCAGCTGAAGCCGCCGGAGGCGTCACCGGCGGCCCAGGTGCCGCTGGAGGCCAGCGGGGTGGCCTTGAAGGAGCCGCTCTCGGAGGCGCCGGAGTCGACGGCGCCGATGACGGCCTTGTCGCCGGAGGCGGCGACGGGCTGGACCCAGGCCGCCTGCATCACGCCGGAGCCGCCGGCCTGCGGCGTGGTCGCGGCCACGGCCGGGACCGTGGTGCCGTCGGCCGCGGTGTCCACGGTGGCCGTGACCGTCTTGGCCTGGGCGTCGTTGACCGTCTCCAGCTCCGTGTACTGCTGGCACTCCTCGACGTCGGGAGTGGTCGCGTAGCACTCGGGGAACTGGACCAGGCGCAGCCGGGAGGACCAGTCGGCGCCGTTGAGGTTCCGGTACGCGCCGTACTCGACCTGCACCTTGACCGGCACCGAGCCGGTGCTGGGGGCGCTCACCGTGAGCACGGAGCCCTCGACCCCGTCCGAGACGGCGGACGTGGTGCTCGCGATGTCCACGCGCCAGGTGCCGGTGGGGGCCGTCGTCCCCTCGGCCTGGCCGATCTTCACCGGCAGGGTGCCGACGCGCTGCGGGGGCGCCGGGTCCGGGGCCGCGTCCGCGGCCGGGGCGGCGAAGGACGCCTGCTGGACCGAGGAGCCGAAGGTGACGGTGTCGCCGACGCCGGAGGGCTTGGTGGTGGTCCCGGACGGGGGCGTGGTCTGGGTGGCCGGAGTGGGCACTCCGAGCCGGCTCAGATTGGCGTCCCGGTCGGTTCCGGTGACGAAGCGCGGGTCGGGCAGGCCCTCCAGGGCGAGGGTCTCGCGAGGTACCGAGACGGTTCCGGCATCCGGGTCCGGAGGCTGCGCCAGCGCCTGCGCCGGCAGCAGGGCTACCAGCGTGGCGGCGCCGAGCGCCGGAATGAAGGTGGCGCGCAGGCGTCTGCGCACGGATGGCTGTGCAGGCAAAGCAAGTCCCCCCGGACTTTTCGGATGGGACCCCGCGCGTGCGCACAGGTGTCCCACAGTGATCGCTGGTGATTGTGTGCGGATGCGACGCATAAAGACCAGATCAAGTGACGATCGCCACGGATCCAACGGGGGCAAGGGGGTTCAGGAGTGCAGGAGTCGGATCAATCGGCCCTGTGGTGCACTCCCGGACCCAACCCTCCCGACACGCATGATTCGCGGCGGATTTCGGTCAAGTCCGGAGAAAGTCCATAGGTTTTTCGGTCGAATTGAGGCGTGTTCAAGCCGTTTCATCGCCGTCGGTCGCCCCATAGGCGACCTCGCGGACCCTTTGGGGCGGAAGTCCGGGTCTCCGGAGCCCCGCACGCGCGCAGATGACGCCCTCCGCCGCGTCGGTCATGATGCGCAGGCACCGTCACGCCTGCGGCACAGCAGGCGCCGGTGAGCACACGTACGTGAAAAGAGCCTGGCCACAGCCCTTCACGGGTCGGGCCGGTGGGGGGAAAGGGAACTTCGCTCATGACGAGCAGATGGCGCCGCGCGCCCGGGCGCCGGGCACTGGCGGCCGGGGTGGCGGCGGCCGTGCTGGCCACCGGAGTGACGTATGTCGGTCTGAGTCGGACCGGGGAAGACGCACTCACAGCAGACACACAGGATCGGCGCGCAAACGTTCCGGTTGGCGAATCAGAGGCGGTGGTGCGAGCCGCCAAGTCCGGTAAGCCGGTGGAGGTTTCGGCGCTGCGGACGGCGTACTCGACCACCTGGGCCAAGCCCGACGGGAAGATGGTGCGGAAGATCCACGCCAGCCCCGTCAGGGCCAAGGCGGACGGGGTCTGGAAGCGCGTCGACACCCGCCTGACGAAGGTGGACGGGGGCTGGGCACCCCGCGCGGTCAACAGCCCCGTGCTGTTCTCCGGCGGCGCCGCGGCACCCGGGTCCACGACGGGCAAGACCGGCACGGAACGCGCCTCGCGCGCCTCCGTCCGCCGGGTCTCCCTGCTGTCCGGGGTCACCCCGGGCACCGGCAACACGCTGGCCACCCTCACGGTGGGCGAACACCAGATCGTCGTGACCTGGCCCGAGGCCATCCCGACACCGGTGATCGACGGGTCCCGGGCCCTGTACCCGGAGATCCTGCCCGGCGCCGACCTCGTCCTGACCGCCGACGACGGCGGTTTCGCCCAGCTGCTGGTGGTCAAGACCCGCGAGGCCGCGGCGAATCCGAAGGTGGCCCGGCTCTCGTACGGGCTGTCCTCGCCCGACCTCACCTTCTCCCTGGACCCGCTGACCAACGTGGTCAGCGCGGTCGACGAGAACGGCGCGGACGTCGCCGAGTCGCCGACCCCGCTGATGTGGGACAGCGCGGGCGTGCCCGCCACCACCGACGGCCAGGGCGGCGGCACGGCCACCCCCGGCGAGGAGGTGCTCCCCACGGAGACTCCCGTCGAGGGCGAGACCGGCGCTCCGACCGACCCGGCCGAGTCCGCGACGGCCACCCCCGAGCCCACCGACGCGGTCAACGACAGCGACGACGGGGACCTGTTCAACGAGAACCTGTCGGAGGCGGGCGACGAGGCGGCCGACCCCTCGGCGACCTCGGGAACCGGTCCGGAGCCCACCGCTCCCGCGGAGGCCTCGCCCGAGCCCACGCAGACCGGCGCCGCGGCCACCCTGTCGCTGCCCGCGCTGAACGGGCCGCAGCCCGATTCCCACGGCACGGTCGTCGCCACGGACCTCGAAGGCTCCGACTGGACCATCAGCGCCGACCAGGAATTCCTGACCGACCCCTCGACGGTCTACCCGGTGTTCATCGACCCCTCGGTCAACAAGCACACCAACGACTGGACGACGGCGTACAGCCGCCACAAGAACGCCACGTTCTACAACGGCAAGAACTTCAACAAGGGCGGCACCCACGAGGCCCGGGTCGGCTACGAGTCCGACACCTGGGGCACCTCCCGGTCCTTCTTCAGCATCGACTGGGACCCGGACCTCAAGGGCGCGGTCGTCACCAGCGCCCGGCTGTACGCGCTGGAGACCTACGCCTGGTCCTGCAACGCCCGCAGCATGGACGTCCACATCACGACGCCGATCTCCTCCAAGACCAACTGGAACAACGCGCCGTCGATGCACTCGGGCAACCGGATCGGCGGCGGCAAGTTCGCCCACGGCTGGAAGTCGAGCTCCTGCCCGGACAAGTACGTCAGCTTCGACGTGAAGGCCACCGCGCAGCGCGCGGTCAACGGCGGCTGGCCGACGATGACCATCGGGTTCAAGGCGGTCAACGAGAACGACCAGTTCGCCTGGAAGAAGTTCCAGGCCGACGGCGGCAACGACCCGCACGTCCTCCTGGAGTACAACCGGCGTCCCGAGCCCCCGACCAACCTCGACCTGGCTCCCGACTTCAGCTGCGACACCACCGCCCCGTACATCAACGTCGGCTCCTCCACGCTGACCTTCTGGGCGGACGCGAAGGACAAGGACGGCAACCTCTCGTCGGTCAACTTCGAGATGTGGCCCACCGGCGGCAGCGGCAACATGCTCGGCGCCAAGGGCAAGGCTCCCGTCGGCGGCAGCTCGGGCAAGACCCACACCGATCCGTTCGCCACCGGTTCCACCGGGCTCAAGCTGGTCGACGGCCAGACCTACTCCTGGCGGGCCAAGACGGTCGACAAGACCGGCTCGGCCTCGGCGTCCTACTCGCCGGCCAAGACCCCCTGCCGGTTCGTCTTCGACAGCACGCGGCCGTCGCCGCCGACCGTCGTCTCCACGGACTTCCCGGACGCCGACGCCCTGGACAACGGCTTCGGCAGCGACGGCGAGGACTCGCTCTGGAGCAAGAAGAAGTTCGGCGAGACGGGCACCTTCCAGTTCAAGGCCGCCCAGACGGACGTGGACTACTACGAGTACGGGTTCAACCAGGGCGCACGCGACTTCAAGGTCGAACGCACGGTCGGGGCCTCCGTCGACACCCTCACCACCATCAGCAGCGTCAAGCCGCCGCTCGCCGGGCCGAACGTGCTGTACGTATGGGCGGTCGACGACGCCGGACACCGCTCGGAGCCGCGGAAGCACCTCTTCTACCTCTCTCCGAGGGACGAGGCCGACACCCCCGGCGACTTCACCGGCGACAAGCTGCCGGACATGATGGTCGTGGACGGCAACGGCAACCTGCGGCTCTACCCGTCCGAGCACCAGCCCGACCTCGCCAAGGGCACGGGTGACCTCGGGTTCTCCATGGCCGGCGCCTACCGGAACAACCCCGCCAAGGACCCCAACGGCAACGACGGCCTGCCGGCGTACTCGGCGCCCCCGTCGGGCTACTGGAAGAACACCCTCATCACCCACAACGGCGACGTCTACGGCGGCGACGGCTTCCAGGACCTCATCGCCCTCAAGGACGGCAAGCTGTGGGTGTACCCGGGTGACGGGTACGGCGCGGTCAACATCGACAAGCGGCAGCAGATCCTGCTCCCCGCGGGTGCGCCGGACCCCTCGACGTACACGCAGATCGTGTCCGCCGGAGACGCCACGGGAGACGGCAAGGCCGACTTCTTCGTGAACATCGGCGCGGAGCTCTGGGTCCTCGTCGGCTACAACGGCGCCACGGTCGACCAGGCCCTCCGGCTCTCGTCCTCCGCCTGGTCCGACCGCGACATCGTCTCCGTCATGGACATCACGGGAGACGGCGTCACCGACCTGATCTTCCGGACCGACGCCACCTCGCAGCTGATGCTGCGGCAGGGCAAGCCGGCCGCCGGCGGCGGAGTGGAGCTCACCTCGCTCGGCAGCGCGGTCGCCTCGGCGAACGGCAGCGACGCGATCTACGGCCGCTCCGGCTGGCACACCACCAGCATCCGGCTGCTCCTCGGCACGCCGGACGCGAACGGGGACAGGATCCCGGACATCTGGACCCTGCGGACGGACGGCTCGGTGCGCTTCTACGCCGGCACCACCGGCGAGATGGCACACGCGGGCGTGACCATCATCGGCAACAGCAACGGCGTCGGCTGGAAGAACAAGCTGGCCATCGGCTGACGCCCGGCACGCACTGACGGGAGGGCCCCGGTCGGAGTCTCCGACCGGGGCCCTCGTGTGCCCCGCCAATGGCCACTTCCGGTCAGTTACTCAGGCGTACGACCGGGCCAATGGCCCACCCCTTCGTCCGGCGTTTGAGCCGATGTACCCCTTTCGGTTTATCCTTGTAGCCATCACATATTTTCGGCGCCGCGCAGCGCCGTCCGGCGACGAGGCCGGACCGGCCCGCGGTGCTTTCGTCGTGTCCGGGCCCCCGCCACCCCTGGGGTGCCCCGTGCGCGGTGAGGGACAGAGCAAGGGGGGCGGGATTGGCCGCCGTGCGGAAGTACTTCATGGCTCCGGATCCGGGGCGGGTCAGGCTGAGGGTGTCGCTGCGTGCCGTGGTCGGCATCGCGCTCGCGGTCGCGCTGGCCGAGGTCCTCGGACTGTCCCTCGTCGCGTCGATCACGGCCGGTCTGGCCGCGCTGCTCGCCCTCTTCACGGTGGGCGACCCGACGGTGCGCCGGCAGGCGGTGACGACGGCGCTGCTGCCGACGGTCGGCTTCCCGGTGCTCGCCCTCGCGGCCCTCCTGCACGACGTGCCGCTCGCGCGCGACGCGGCCTGGCTGCTCGTGGTCTTCGCGGGGGTGTACGCGCGCCGGTGGGGGCCGCGCGGCCACGCCCTCGGCATCTTCGCCTTCATGCAGTTCTTCGTGACGCAGTTCCTGCACGCCCTGCCCGCGCAGCTCCCCGAGCTGTACGCGGCGGTGGCGCTCGCGCTCGCCGCCGCCGGGGCCGTCCGGTTCGGGTTCTGGTGCATCGAGCGCCGTGTGCCGCCGCCGGCCGCGCCCGCCCCGCTGCCGGGGTCGGGGCTGGCCAGGGCGACCACCCGCCAGGCCGTGCAGGCCACGGCGGCCTGTGCCATCGCCCTCGCCGCCGGGCAGCTGATCTCGCACGACCGCTGGTACTGGGCCGTCGGCACCGCCTGGTGGATCTTCGTCAACACCGCCTCGCGCGGCGAGACGCTCGTGCGGGGCTTCCGCCGGGTCCTGGGCACGGTCGCGGGCATCGCCGCCGGCCTCCTGATCGCCGTCCCCCTCGGCGGCGCCCCGGGCCCGACCGCCCTGCTCGTCGCCGTGTGCGTGTTCGGGATCTTCTACACCGCACCGCTCTCGTACAGCTGGATGATGTTCTTCGTGACGGTCATGGCCGGCCTCCTGTACGGGCTGCTCGGCGTCCTGCATCCCGGGCTGCTGCTCCTGCGCTTCCAGGAGACGGCCGTCGGCGCGATCGGCGCGGCGATCGGCGTGGCGCTGCTGCCGGTGACCACGCACGCGGCCACGAACGCCTGGATCGAGCGTGCGGTGACCTGCGTGCACACCTGCACGACGGCGGCCGCGCGTCGGCTCGCCGGGGATCCCGACGCCGATCCGGCGCCGCACGCCGGAGAGCTGGAGGTGCTGCTCGGCAGGGCGCGGCTGTCGCTCGCGCCGCTGGTGCACCCGCTGAGCCCGCTCCGGGCCAGGAAGGCGCGGGCGCGGCGCGTGCTCGCGCTGTTGGACGACTGCGCGCGGGAGACCAGGGGACTCGCGGCGGTCGCGGCCGATCCGGACGCCTCGCACGACGCCCGGCTGGTGGCGGCGGCCTGGCGGGTGGAGGCCGCCGTGCACGCGCTCGTGCCCTCGGACCGCGCCGTACGGGCCGAGGCCGAGGAGGCCGACGGGGTGCCGCGGCACCACCCGGGCGCCGAGACGGCCCTGGGGCACCTGCACGGGCTCGAGCAGGCGCTGGTCGATCTCGCGGCTCCGCTGCGGACCTCGCCCCGGGCGCCGATGGTCCCGGCGGCCTGACGGGGACGGGGACGGGGCGGGGCGGGGAGACGGGACCCCGCCCCGCCCGCTTTGGTCTAGACCGCCTGCTACCGTCGGCCCGACGGACCACGAGGGCCGGTCGACCGCGACCGCGACCGGGACGGGGACCGGGGCAGGGGAGGCGCCATGGGCGGCACAGGGGCGGTACGGGGCGGGACGCGCGCGTACATCGGATCGTTCACGTCGGCCGGCGGGCGCGGGGTGCTGGCCGCGGACGTGGACGAGGAGACGGGCGCGCTGACCGTGACCGGCGCGAGCGACGCGGTCGCCGATCCGTCGTTCCTCGCGCTCGCGGGAACCGTGCTGCACGCCGTGTCCGAGACCGAGGCGGGGGCCGTGGCCGCCTTCGACGTCACCGGGGCCGCGCCCCGGCCCCTCGGCGCGCCCGTTCCCGTCGGCGGGGCCGCCCCCACCCACCTCGCACTCGCGGCCGGGCACCTTCTCACCGCGAACTACACGTCCGGCAGCGTCACCGCCCTGCCCCTGGCCGAGGACGGCACCGCACGACCCGCCACGGCCGTCCTGGAGCACAAGGGCCACGGTCCCGTCGCCGACCGCCAGCGCGGCCCGCACGCCCACCAGGTGCTGCCCGACCCCAGCGGCCGCTGGGTGGTCAGCGTGGACCTCGGCACCGACTCCGTACGGATCTGCGCCCTGGACCCCGACACCGGCGCGCTGACCCTCCACGGCGAGACGGCACTGCGCCCCGGCACCGGCCCGCGCCACCTCGCCTTCCACCCGGCCGGCACGCACGCGTACGTCCTGAACGAGCTGGAGCCCACGCTCACCGTCTGCCGCTGGGACGCCGCGGAGGGCGTGCTCGAACCCCTCGGCGAGACCACCGTCGTCCCCGAGGGCACCGCCGGCCCCAGCTACCCCTCCGAGGTCGTCGTCGCCCCCGACGGCCGCTTCCTGTGGGCCGCCGTGCGCGGCGACGACACCCTCGCGGTGCTCGCCCTCGCCCCGGACGGGAGCCGGGCCGAACTCGTCGCCACCGTGCCCTGCGGCGGCCGCTGGCCGCGCGACCTGACCCTCGACCCGTCCGGGCGGCACCTGTACGCGGCGAACGAGCGTTCCGGCGACGTCACCTGGTTCACCCTCGACCCGGACACGGGCATCCCGTCCCGCGCGGGCGCCGTCGAGGCCCCGGCGGCCTCCTGCGTCGTCTTCGGCTGACGGTCACTTCCGGGCCGACGCTCCCGGGGGCACGACGAAGGGCCCGCACCGGACGATTCCGGAGCGGGCCCTTCCGTGCGACGCGAGGGCGCGGGCCTCAGAGCGAGGGGGCGTCCTGCGGCTGCTGCGGCGGGATGCCGAGGGCGGCCGTGTACTGGGTGAGGACCAGCTTGCCGATGGCCGGGTAGGCGCCCAGCGGTTCGGCGGCGGCGCACCCGGCCTCCTTCGACGCCACGTCCAGGAGACCGTCGGCCAGCTCCGGGCCGATCAGGTACGGGGCGAGCGCCAGCTGCTCCGAGCCGGCGGCGCGCAGCTGGTCGGCGATGGAGGCGATCGAGCCCTCCTGGTCGAGCGCGGCGGCCATCACCGGCACGGCGAGGCGCGCGGCGAGCAGCATGCCCGTGATGCCGGCGGCCTGCACGGCCTCCTCGCCACCGACGGTGGCCAGGATGATGCCGTCGGCGGCCGTGGCGACCGTGAACAGGCGGGCGCGGTCGGCGCGCGCCAGACCCGCCTCGGACAGGCGCACGTGGAGCGCCTCGGCGAGCAGCGGGTGCGGACCGAGGACGTCGGTCAGCTCGGCCGTGTTGCCGGCGTCCATGACGGCCTGGCGGACCAGACGCATCTGGGCGCTGTCCGGACCCGCGAGCAGCGGGACCACGACGGCGGCCGGACCCGTCGGCGCGCTGACCTCACGGCCGGCGGCCACGGCCAGCTCGTAGCGCTCGCCGCGCAGCGCGGCGACCGACGTCAGGACGGTGGCGAGCGAGGGGTACTCGGTGTCGTCGCCCTCCAGGAAGCCGATCGCGGCCTCCAGGCCGGGCAGCTCGGAGCGGGCGATGCTCACGACCTCTTCGGCCAGCGAGCGTATGGCGGCGGAAGGCACGCCGGGAACGGCGAGAACCAGTGCGGGAGCGCCCTCGGGCGCCGCCGCGGGTTCGGGGCGACGGTGCCGCCCGGACTGGCGGGGTCGAGGCATTCGTACAGGCAGGCCGGAAGCAGGCCCAGTGGGGGAGCTCATGGCGCCGCATGCTACTGGTTTCGTCCGCGGCGCCGTCGGCTGAGGTACCGTCGCGCGCCTTCTGCCCCCGTATGTCCGGTCCCGGTGTCCCCGCCACGCCTCTCCACCCCGCACACCGGCCCCCACCTGGGCGGATGCCCCGGCCTACGCCGCCCCGCCCCCGAACAGGCGCAGCAACGCCGGGTCCTCCGGAAACCGCAGCGTGCCGCCGGCGAGCGCCGTGGCGAGCGCGACCGCCCCGTCGAGCGGATCCCCCGCGGGAGCGACGGTGCCGGCGTGCGGGACCAGCTCCCCGAGCGCCGCGCGCAGAGGCACGAGCAGCGGGTCGCCCATCTTGAACAGACCCCCGGTCAGCGCCACCACCGCTCCCCGCCCGCCGGGGCAGGCCGCCTCCGCCGCCTCGGCGATGTGGACGGCGGCCCGCGCCAGGATGCCCGCCGCCACCGGATCCTCCGCGGCGCAGCGCGCCACCTCCGGAGCGAACGAGGCGAGCACCGCCGGCCTGTCCGTACGGGGGTACAGGGCGCCCGGCAGCCCCGCGGCCGGCCCGAACAGCTTCTCGGCCCGGAGCAGAAGCGGCGCCGAACCGCCCCGCCGCCCGTCGTACGCGCGCATCGCCGCCTCCAGTCCCGCCCGGCCGATCCACGCCCCGCCGCCGCAGTCGCCGAGCAGGTGCCCCCACCCGTCGGCCCGCCGCCACGACGTCAGGTCCGTACCGAGCGCGATCATCCCCGTCCCGCCCGCGACGACCGCCCCCGGCCGCTGCCCCAGCGCCCCGGCGTACGCCGTGACCCCGTCCGCGGCCAGCGCCACCCGCCGCACCCCCCACGCCCGGGCGAACGCCCCCGGCAGCTCGGCCCGCAACTCCTCCCCGAGCGTGGCCATCCCGGCCGCTCCCACGGCGACCGCGAGCACCGGCCGCGGCCCGTACGGCTCCAGCAGGGCGCCGACGGCCGGCACCACCTGCTCCAGGAAATGCGCGGCGGAGATCCCGCCCGGTCCCGTCCGCACGGGCACCCGCGAGACCGCCGTGTCGACCACCACCCCGCCCGCCGCCTCGGCCAGGGCGATCCGGAGTCCCGACCCCCCGGAGTCGACGCCGACGACCAGGCCCTCGGAGCGCTCGATTTCGGAATCCACGGTGCACCGTCCTCGCTGCGGGGTGGAGAAGGAGAAGCTGCGCTGTCACTGTAGGCCGGTAGAGTGACGGACCGTGACAGCGCGACCGTTGAACGAACTGGTGGAGCCCGGCTGGGCGGAGGCCCTGCGCCCCGTCGCGGGGCGGGTGGCGGAGATGGGCGACTTCCTGCGGGCGGAGATCGCCGCGGGTCGGACGTACCTGCCGTCCGGGGCGAACGTGCTGCGGGCGTTCCAGCAGCCTTTCGACGAGGTGCGGGTGCTGATCGTGGGTCAGGACCCTTATCCGACGCCGGGGATGGCGATGGGGCTGAGCTTCTCGGTCGCGCCCGAGGTGCGGTCGCTTCCCGGGAGCCTGGAGAACATCTTCCGGGAGCTGCACGGGGACCTGGGGTTGCCCCGGCCGTCGAACGGCGACCTGACGCCGTGGGCGCGCCAGGGCGTGCTGCTGCTCAACAGGGCGCTGACCACGGCACCGCGCAAGCCCGCCGCGCACCGGGGCGAGGGGTGGGAGGAGGTCACGGAGCAGGCGATCCGTGCCCTCGCCGCCCGTGGGAAGCCGCTGGTGTCCATCCTCTGGGGCAGCGACGCCCGGCGGGCCCGCCCGCTCCTGGGCGACCTGCCGGCCGTCGAGTCGGTGCACCCGTCGCCGATGTCGGCGGACCGCGGTTTCTTCGGCTCGCGGCCGTTCAGCCGCGCGAACGACCTGCTCCTCAAGCAGGGCGCGCAGCCCGTGGACTGGCGCCTGCCCTGATCCCGAACGGGTGGGGTGGGGTGTCTCAGACGACCGACGCCCGTACGCAGAGGACGTCGGGGAGGTGCTCGGCGAGGAGCTGCCAGGTGTCCCCGTCGTCGGCGCTGGCGTAGACCTCGCCGTTCCGGTTGCCGAAGTAGACGCCCGCGGGGTCCGCGTCGTCCGTGCAGAGGGCGTCGCGCAGGACCGTTCCGTAGTGGTCGCCCTCGGGCAGGCCCCGGGTCAGCGGTTCCCAGGTGGATCCGGCGTCGGTGGTGCGGTAGACGCGGCAGCGGCGGCCGGCGGGGACGCGGTCGGAGTCGGCCGTGATGGGGAAGACGTAGGCCGTGTCGGGGCGGTGGGGGTGGGCGGCGACCGCGAAGCCGAAGTCGGAGGGCAGGCCCGAGCCGATGTCGGTCCAGTGCGCGCCCGCGTCGTCGCTGCGGAAGACGCCCCAGTGGTTCTGGAGGTAGAGCCGGTCCTTGTCGCCGGCGTCCTGGGCGATCTTGTGGACGCACTGCCCGAACTCCGGGTTCGGGTCGGGCAGGAAGACGGCGGACACCCCCTGGTTGGAGGGCGCCCAGGCGGCGCCGCCGTCGCGGGAGCGGAAGACGCCCGCGGTGGACACGGCGACGGTCAGCGCTTCCGGGTCGCGCGGGTCGGTGACGACGGTGTGCACGGCCTCGCCGCCACCGCCCGGCACCCACTTCGAGCGGGTCGGGTGCTCCCAGAGGGGGCGGACGAGCTCGAACGACTCCCCGCCGTCGCCCGATCGGAAGAGCGCGGCCGGCTCGGTCCCCGCGTACACGACGCCGGGGGAGTGGTCCGGTGCCGGGTGGAGCTGCCAGACCCGCTCCAGTGAGGCCCCGGTGTCCTCGGGGAACTTCACGGCGGGACGGGCCGGTTCGGTCCAGCTCTTGCCGAGGTCGTCGGAGTGGAAGACGGAGGGGCCCCAGTGGGCGCTGTCCCCGCCCACGAGCAGGCGCGGGGTCGGCCGCCGGGTGTCGATGGCGACCGAGTAGACGGCCTGGGCGGGGAACTCGGGATCGTCGAACTCCCATCGGCCGTCGTGCCTGCGGCCGATGAAGAGGCCCTTGCGGGTGCCTACGGTGAGGAGTACGTCGGGCATGGCTGCCGCCTCCAGGACGCCGTTGTCTCGGACAGTGGCCAGTCTGCACCCGCCCACTGACAACGCCCTCCGGACACACCCGGCGCCGGGGTGCCCGGGGCGGGGCGCGGTGCCGGGGCGGTCAGATCGCCCAGGCGTACGGGGCCGGGGCGTGGGTCTCGGCGCCGAGTTCGCGGGCGGCGCGGCGGGGCCAGGAGGCGTCGCGCAGCAGTTCGCGGCCGAGGAGGACCGCGTCGGCCTCGCCGTTGGCGAGGATCTTCTCCGCCTGCCCGCTCTCGGTGATCAGACCGACGGCGGCCACCGGAAGCCCGGTCTCCGCCTTGACGCGGGCGGCGAAGGGCACCTGGTAGCCGGGGCCGACGGGGATGTCGGCCGGTCCGCCGTTGCCGCCGCTGGACACGTCGAGGAGATCGACGCCGTGCTCGCGCAGGAGGGCGGCGAAGCGCACGGTCTCGTCGATCGTCCAGCCCTGCTCCTCGAGCCAGTCGGTGGCGGAGATGCGGAAGAAGACGGGCAGTTCCTCGGGCCACACGGCCCGCACGGCGTCGACGACCTCCAGGGCGAGCCGGGTGCGGTTCTCGAAGGAGCCGCCGTAGGCGTCCGTGCGGTGGTTGCTGTGCGGGGAGAGGAACTCGCCGATGAGGTAGCCGTGGGCGCCGTGCACCTCGACGACCTCGAAGCCCGCGTCGAGGGCCCGGCGGGCCGCGTCCGCGAACTGGCCGGTGATCTCCCTGATCCGCTCGACGGTGAGCTCGGTCGGCACCGGGTAGCCCTCGGCGAACTCGACCGGGCTGGGGGCGACGGGCTGCCAGCCGGGTCCGCCCGGCGCCACGGGGCCGCGGCCCTCCCAGGGGCGGTTGGTCGAGGCCTTCCGCCCGGCGTGCCCGATCTGGATGCCGGGCACGGTGCCGTGCTCCTTGACGAATCCGGCGATCCGCCGGAGGCCCTCGGTCTGGGCGTCGTTCCAGAGGCCGAGGTCCGCGGGGCTGATCCGGCCCTCGGGGGCGACGGCGGTCGCCTCGACGAGGATCAGTCCCGCGCCGCCGGTGGCGCGGGCGGCGTAGTGGGCGAAGTGCCAGTCGCCGGCGACGCCCGCGTTCGGCCCGGTCATCTCCGCGGAGTACTGGCACATCGGCGCCATCCAGGCGCGGTTGGGCACGGTCAGCGAACGCAGGGTGTAGGGCTGGAACAGGGCGACGCTCATGGCGGACTCCGTTTCTGGGTGCCTCGAAGATGCTCGTACGATACGCATCGTAGTACGGCACCTGTCAAACTACGAGAGGTCTCGTACAATGGGCGTCATCCCGGATGAAGTGGAGCCGCCGCCGTGACGACCACGACCAGCCCCCGCGCCCTCGAGCACCCCGCGCGCGACCAGATCCGCCTCGAAGTGGTGCTGCACGCGCTCGCGGACCCGGTGCGCCTGCGGATCGTGCGGGACATGGCGCGCGAGGGCGCCGAGTTGAGCTGCTCGTACTTCGACCTCCCGGTCACCAAGTCGACGACCACGCACCACTTCCGGGTGCTGCGCGAGAGTGGCGTGATCCGGCAGGTGTACCGCGGCACGGCCAAGCTCAACGCCCTGCGCGCCGACGATCTGGACGCCCTCTTCCCCGGCCTCCTGGACGCCGTCCTCGCGGCGGCCGGCGCCCAGGCCGGGCGCGACGACGAGGGTGGGTACGGGGGTGCGGGCGGGGCGGCGTGACGTCCGCGCCGCACCCCGTCCGGGCGGTCCCGCCCGTGGCCGGGCCGCACCCTTCCCCGGCGGCCTTCCCGCCGGGCCCGCGCTCCGTCCCGGCGGTCCCTACAGCGACCGCATCCGGTTGATCTCCGAGGTCTGCTGGGCGATCACGTCGTTGGCCATCTCCTCCACGAGGACGTTGTTGCCGTCGCTCAGGACCTCGGCCGCCATCGTCACGGCGCCCTCGTGGTGCGTGATCATGAGCTTCAGGAACAGGTCGTCGAAGGCCTTGCCCTTCGCGCTCCGCAGCTCCGCCAGTTGGACCTCGGTCGCCATGCCCGGCATCGAGTGATGGTCGTGGCCGCTCTGCGGGCGCGGCCCACCGTTGTTTTTCAGCCACCCTTCCATCGCGCCGATCTCCGGCTGCTGGGCCGCCGCGATCCGCTCCGCCACCTTCTTGACCTGGGGGGAACCCGCCCGCTGCGGGGCGAGGGCCGTCATCGTCAGCGCCTGCCGGTGGTGGGCGATCATCATCTGCGCGTAGCGGAAGTCCGCGCTGTTGGGGCTGTCGTCGGGCAGCAGCCGGGCGGCCTCCTCGGGGGATATCCGCCGGGCCGGTTCGCCGGGCTTGCCCGGCGCCACCACCGAGGTGCCCGAGGAGCCCTTGACCTGTGGCGCGGCCGAGTCGGACCCCGACTCGCAGGCGGCCAGGGCGAGTACGGCGGCGGAAAGGGCCACGGCGGCGACGACACGCTGACGGCGGATCAACAACACGACCTCCAGCTGTTCTTGCGGGCAGTTGGACCGTTCCTAGCACTTTTCTCGGGATGACCGATCAGAAACCTTCATTACGTCTGTGTTGCCATCTGTTGATATGTGCACGGCAAGGCGGATACTGCCGGGGTCCAGCACCTGTTCAATGCCGAACGGCTACAAGGGAGGACAGAGTGACTTCGTTGCGTACTCCGCGTACCGCGCCAGACACGCGCAACCCTCGTGCACGGACCAGACGCCTGGGTGTGGCATCCGCCGCGGCCGGACTCCTGGCCACACTGCTGGCGGTCGGCCCCGCGGCCGCCACACCCGACCCCGGAGACGCGCCGGTCCAGGGCACGGTCTCCTCGGAACAGGCGGCCGACGCGCGCGCCGCCATCCAGAGCGGAGAGATACCCGGCGTGGACGAGATCGTCCACAGCCGGAACGTCGAGCACCTCGCCAACATCCCCAAGGACGCCCTCAAGGGCATCAACTCGGACCTCGCCTTCCAGGGCAAGTACGCGTTCGCCGGCAACTACGACGGCTTCCGGATCTTCGACATCAGCAACCCCAAGGAACCGAAGACCGTCGCCCAGGTCCTGTGCCCGGGCTCCCAGAACGACATCTCGGTCTCCGGGAACCTGCTCTTCCTGTCCACGGACTCCTCCCGCAGCGACAACTCCTGCGCCAGCACCACGCAGCCCGCCTCGGTCAAGGAATCCTGGGAGGGCATGAAGATCTTCGACATCAGCGACATCGCCAACCCGAAGTACGTCGCCGCCGTCGAGACCAACTGCGGTTCGCACACCCACACGCTGGTGCCGAAGCGCAAGGACGTCTACGTCTACGTCTCCTCGTACTCGCCCAACGCCGCCTTCCCGGACTGCCGGCCCCCGCACGACGGCATCTCGGTCATCAAGGTGCCCCGCAAGGCGCCCGAGCAGGCGGCCGTCGTCAACTTCCCCGTCCTCTTCCCGGGCGAGGGACCGGACGGCGGCGGCAACCCGGGCGGCCCCACCAACCCGGGCGTCTCCAAGACCACCGGCTGCCACGACATCACCGTGCTCCCCGAGAAGGACCTCGCGGCCGGCGCGTGCATGGGTGACGGCATCCTCTTCGACATCGAGGACCCCGAGCACCCGCGCGTGATCGACCGCGTCCAGGACAACGTGAACTTCGCGTTCTGGCACTCGGCGACCTTCAACCAGAAGGCCGACAAGGTGGTCTTCACCGACGAGCTCGGCGGCGGCGGCGCGGCCACCTGCAACGCCGTGGTCGGCCCGAACCGCGGCGCCGACGGCATCTACGACATCACCGGCAAGGGCAAGAACCGCAAGCTCGTCTTCCGCAGCTACTTCAAGATCCCGCGCCACCAGGCCGACACCGAGAACTGCGTCGCCCACAACGGCTCGCTGATCCCGGTCAAGGGCAAGGACCTCATGGTCCAGGCCTGGTACCAGGGCGGCGTCTCCGTCTGGGACTTCACCGACTCGGCCAAGCCGAAGGAGATCGCCTACTTCGAGCGCGGCCCGGTCTCCGCGACCACGATCGCCACCGGCGGCTCGTGGTCCGCGTACTACTACAACGGGTACATCTACTCGAACGACATCGCCAAGGGCTTCGACGTCCTGAAGCTCTCCGACCCCCGCACCGACCCCGCGCGGCGGATCCGGATGGACGAGCTCAACGTCCAGACGCAGCCGGACTACTTCGACTTCGACGACTGAAGCGGATCGTGACGGCCGGCTGAGGAGCCGGGCGTCTGCGTGCCGCCGGGCGGACCTCCGTCCGGCGGCACCCCCATGTCCCAGTCGAGGCCGTAGCGGTGGAACAGCTCCGCGCGCAGTCGCGCGAGGGGCATCGGGGCCCCCGGCAGCAGCACCGCCACCACCGTGCCCATCAACAGGGCGCGCAGCAACGGGTAGTCCGTGTCCACGTCCGGCGAGCCGTACCGCGTGACCGTGTCCCGCAGGAGGAAGGCGAGACGCTGCTGCTCCTGGCACTGCACGAAGCCCTCGGCCTGGAGGATGCCCGCCATGTGCGTGCGCATGAGCGTCGGGTGCGACGTCGTGAGCCCCAGGATCGCGTCGATCGCGCGGGCCAGCCGCTCCCGCCCGTCCTCCGTGCGCGGCTCGCGCTCCAGCCCCGCCTCCAGGGTGCGGTGCATCAGCCGGTGCACCGCCGACTGGAGGAGCTCGCGCTTGCCGGGGAAGTAGTACGAGATCAACCCGCGTGCCGTGCCGGCCCGCTCCGCTATGTCGCCGAGCGTGGTCGACTCGTAGCCTTTCGTGTCGACCAGGTCCACGGTGGCCTGCAGAATGCGCTCGCGCGACCTGCGTCGGAGCTCTTCATTGACCGATGGGCTACGCGGGGACATGCTGGGCTCCTGCGTTGACTGGCTGCCAGCCAATATACTCGGCGCATCCGGTCGGCATGCCCGTGTGGCGGGCCGTCCGGGCTGCCGTCTGTTCTGGGCGACACGGGGGATCGTCCAGAACAGGCGGCTTCATCGCTTCTCTCCCGTTCTGCTCCCCGGTGCGTCCCCGCCGGACGTCCCGGGCACGGGCCGTCGAGGCCGCCGCTCGCTCCACCGGTACGTGAGCACCGCCACGCACACGCAGCACCAGCCGATGAGCCACCCCCCGAGGACGTCCGAGGGCCAGTGCACGCCCAGGTAGACCCGCGTCCACCCCACCCCGAGCACCGAGAACGCCGCCGCGCCCGCGAGCGTGCCCCAGCCGCGCCGGTCCTCCGGCCAGCGCACCGCGAGCACCCAGAGCAGCAGCCCGCAGGTCACCGTCGCCGTCATCGCGTGGCCGGACGGGAACGCCGCGAACCGGGCCGAGTCGACCGGGTCCGGCCACTGCGGACGGTCCCTGCCCACCAGCGACTTGAGCGCCTGCTGGAGACCGGCGGCCAGCAGCGTCGTCGCGGCCACCCACAGCGCCGCCCGCCGCTCCCGCCGCCACCAGAGCAGCGCCGCGGTGGCGGCGGCCAGGGCGCGCATCGTCCACGGGTCCCACGGCCAGTCGCTCAGCACCCGGTTGAGCTGGGTGAACCCTGGGTGGGCCAGGGCGCTGCGGTGGAGTGCCTCGGCGATCGAGCGGTCGAAGGCCAGCAGCGGAGACCAGCCGACGGCGACGAGCACGAGGAGGAGGACGGCCAGGACCCCGGAGACCGCGGCGGAGGTGCGCATGCGCCGATCCTGCCCGACGAACCCTCCCGTGTGACCGTCCGTGCGCTCCCCGCGCGCCGCCGTCCGTCGGGAGGCCGGTGCCGCGGAAACGGTCGTCGAGCCGTCCGCCGGCTAGCCGAGCGCGCTGAGTGCCGGGACGAAGGCGACGAGCACCGGGACGACGGGCACGAGCGAGGCGGCGGCCGTCAGCCGCAGCCGGCGGCCGGCCGTGAGCCGGGGCGCGGCGGTCAGGAGCCGGTTCACCCGCTGCGGGAGATCCGCCTCGGGGCCGGGTCCGGGGCCGAACACCCCGCGGTCCTCGTTGAGTTCGACGAGGGCGAGGGCGATCGTCAGGCGGCCGAACCGGCGCGAGGCGACGTCGTCGGCGGCCAGCTCCACCAGACGGTGCATCTCCTCGCGGAACGCGGTGAAGACCGGCACCCCGGGGAACCCGCCGGCCAGCGCCGCCGAGCAGTTCAGCAGCCAGTCGTGCCGGGCCCGGGCGTGCCCCTGCTCGTGGGCGAGGACCGCGTCGAGCTGCCGGCCCTTCAACCGCCGCAGCGCCGCGGTGGTGATGACCAGCCGGGGCGTGGGACCCGCCATCCACCAGGCGTCCGCCCGCTCGCCCTCCAGGACGACGAGCCGCTCGCTGCCCGGCCGCTCCCCGGGCAACAGGGGCGAGCGGACGAGGAGATCGCGGCGGTGCTGCCTGCGCCGGGCGCGGGCAGCGCCGATCTCCCGCCCCAGCATCGCCCCGGACCACAGCCCGCCCGCCGCCAGGACGACCGCGAGCACGGCGGACCAGGGCCCGTTCGTGCCGAGTTCGTACGCGTCGACCACCGCGCGGGGCGCGGGCGCGAAGAGTTGTCCCCGTACGGCCTGCCAGGCGGTCGAGGCGCTGAGCGTCATGGAGAGCGCGAAGCTGAGGAGCACCCCGGCGACCACGCACTGCCACACCCACAGGGCCACCACGGGTTCTCGCTCCACCCAGTCGGCCCGCGACAGCAGCCGCGGGGCGGCGAGGGCGGTCAGGAGGCCGAGCAGGAGCAGCGCGAGGGAGACCCACATGGAGTCAGCCTATGAGTGCGGTACGGGTCGGGGGTATGGGCGCGGAGGCCAAGTGACGTACGCCACGGTTTCGTTGCGTACGGCGTACGGCCGGGTGGGCCGCTCACCGGGGCTTCACAGCGTCACGAGCATGGCCAGCATGCCGAGGGCCATCGCCAGCCGGCACGCGAGCGCCAGTTCCGGTCGGGTCGCCCAGGCCGGACCGGGGCCTCGGGCGGCCGTCGCCACCGGGACGAGCCGCGTCCCGGCGCGCAGCACGTAGGCGACGTAATAGAGGAGCAGGGCGCCCGTGAGGACGGGTATGCCGCCGGCCGGGCCCGTCACGGCCGCCGTGTGCCCCGCGTGCGCCCCCGAGGAGCCCGGGGCCGCCATCGCCACCGCCATGTAGAGCATGGCGAGCGAGCCGATCAGATGGTGCAGGTGGTGGCCGCCGTGCCGGATGGCCGTGAGGGCGTGCAGGGTCGCCCCGCCGAACACCGCCGCGTACACCGTCCAGCTCCAGCCGGGCGGTGTGAGGACGGCGGCGGGCAGGGCCATGACCGCCATCCCGAAGCCCATGACCGCCTCGCCGCCGGCGGCCCGCCGCTCCGCCCCGCCCGACGCGCGCATCCTCAGCAGGCAGGACAGGCCGGTCGCCGCGCAGAGCGCGACCAGCAGCCACCCGGACAGAGCCGGTCCGTACACGGCACACCTCCCCCTCGATGCCGTCCCGTCCGGGAAGGCATGCCCGCCTCCCGCGCCCCACACGCGGGCGCACGGGCGCGCACGGATGTACGAGGGGGGAGTGGGAGGCGCGCGCGTTAGGCTCGGGGCGATCGCTCTTCGATCGCGCACGCACGACGCCCGACGCGCACGCCGATCGTCGGCGTCCGCATCGTCAGCGCGCCCGAAGGGAACCCCGCTCGTATGGACACCGTCACGTCCCAGCAGACCGGTCGGATCAGCTATCGGGAGGCGGTGCTCGACGACGTCCCCGTGCTCGTGCCGCTCGTCGAGTCGGCCTACCGGGGCGACGCGAGCCGCGGCGGGTGGACCACGGAGGCGGACATCCTCCAGGGGCAGCGCACCGACCCCGAGGGCGTCGCCGCCGTCATCACCACCCCCGGCAGCCGGCTCGTGGTCGTGGAGCGCGACGGCGTCGTCATCGCCTGCTGCCAGCTGGAGCACCGCGGCGAGGCCGCCTACTTCGGCATGTTCGCGGTCCGCCCGGAGCTCCAGGGCGGCGGCCTCGGCAAGCAGATCATCGCGGAGGCCGAGCGCCGGGTGCGCGAGCTGTGGGACGTGCGCGAGATGCACATGACGGTGATCTCCGTACGCGAGGAGCTCATCGCCTGGTACGAGCGCCGCGGCTACCGGCGGACGGGGCGGACGACCCCGTTCCCGTACGGCGACGAGCGCTTCGGAGTGCCCCAGCGCGACGACCTGGAGTTCGAGCTGCTGGTGAAGCCGCTGAACTGATCCGTCCGGCGGAAGAGTCGATTCCTCCCCTGGTGACAGGAAAAACTTCGGTCGCCAGGGGGGTCGCACAGGATAATTTCCCTTGCCTCCTCTTGTGGTGAAGAACCATCGACGGTTACGGTGTCTTAACGCGAGGTTCTCCTGTGGAGGAAGAGGCATGACGGAAATTCTTGTGCAGGACGTGACCGGTGGGGGCATAGCCACCGACGCCCGGGTGATCGACCACCCGGCCTGGACCGAGCTCAAGAATGCAGTGGAGGAGTTCCGCGTCTGGCAGAGCGCGGACGGTTCCATCGACCTCGGAGCCGAGGGCGCGCCCGCCCGCTCCCTCGTCGAGCTGACCGTCGACCGCCTCGTCGCCGCGGTCGAGCAGCTCTCCCCGCTGGTCCCGCACGACGCGGCCTACCACCGCGCGCTCGTCTCCGACCTGCGCAAGTGGGTCGAGAGCGGCTTCACCGTGCCGGACTTCCTGGACTCCCTCATGGAGTTCCACCCGGCCGCCGGACGCGCCGACGGGCTCCAGCACCTCGTGCTCTTCCCGATGTACACGCAGAACGGCAACCCGGACCGCAACTTCGAGGCCGTCGTGCTGCGCATGGTCTGGCCGGAGTGGCTCTCCGAGCTGGAGAGCACCCGCTACGACAACCCGGGCTTCTGCGGCATCACCTTCGAGGACTTCACCGCCGGGTACGACACCAACTCGGCCGTCCTCTTCCCGGAGACCGTCGCCGTCCGCGAGGTCCCCGAGCGCTTCACCTGGGGCGGCATCTTCTGCGACCGCGAGGCCGCGCGCTTCCGCAAGGTCACCGAGGCCGCCGTCGACACCCTCGGCATCAAGCTGCCCGAGGACATCGCCGTCATGCTCGGCGACCAGCAGCGCTGCCAGCAGGCCTTCGCCCTCTGGGACCTGGTCCACGACCGCGCCCACAGTCGCGGCGACCTGCCCTTCGACCCCTTCATGATCAAGCAGCGCCAGCCGTTCTGGATGTACGGCCTCGAGGAGCTCCGCTGCGACCTCACCGCCTTCAAGGAGGCCGTGAAGCTGGAGGCCGAGGGCAACGCGCACGGCCGTGACGTGCAGTACGCGGTCCTCTTCGACCGCATGTTCCGCTTCCCGCTCACCGGCGACCGCAACCGCAACTACGACGGTCTCGGCGGCCAGCTCCTCTTCGCGTACCTCCACAAGAACGACGTGGTGCGCTGGACGGACAACATCCTCACCATCGACTGGGAGCGGGCGCCCGAGGTCACCAACCGCCTCTGCTCCGAGATCGAGACCCTGTACCGCGAGGGCATCGACCGCCCGAAGCTGGTCCACTGGTTCAAGGCGTACGAGTTCGTCTCCGCCTACCTGGCCCCGCACCCGGGCTCCAAGTGGGCCAAGGGCCCCGACGCCCTGGACCTCTCCCTCCCGCCGCGCAAGCTGGTCGACGACGTGCTTCCGGACGAGTTTCCGCTCAGCATGTTCTTTGAGGCCCTCTCCAAGAAGCTGAAGGGCGTGATCGCCGACACCAAGGGGATCACCGCCGCCGACGTCCCGAGCACCGAGCGGGCCGCCGCGTGAGCGACCTCACCGAGCACACGGAGGAGGCGTCGCCCATGAACGCCAACGGAAACGGCGGGCCGCTCGACGGCGCCGTCATCGCGGTCGCCGGCGCGGCCGGCCCCGCGGGCCGCGCGACGCTGATCCGCCTCGCCGAGGCGGGCGCGACCGTCGTCGGCTCCGACGCCGACCCGGCGCGTCTCGCCGAGGCCGTGGACGCCGCCCGCTACGCCCACGGCGGCGCCAAGGTCATCGGCGACACCGTCGACCTCCTCGACCTCGACGCCACCCGCGACTGGGCGGCGAAGACCGAGAAGGAGTTCGGCCGGATCGACGGCCTGGTCCACCTCGTCGGCGGCTGGCGCGGCAGCGCCTCCTTCACCGAGACGGACCTCGGGGACTGGGACTTCCTGGAGAAGCTCCTGATCCGCACCGTCCAGCACACCTCGCTGGCCTTCCACGACGGGCTGCTGCGCGCCGGCGGCCGCGGCCGCTACGCGCTGATCAGCCAGGTCGGCGCCCACAAGCCGCTCGCCAACAACGCCGCGTACAACGCCGGCAAGGCGGCCGCCGAGGCCTGGACCCTCGCGATGGCGGACTCGTTCCGCAAGCTGGGGGGCGACGACGGCCCGCAGGCGGCTGCTGCGATCCTGGTGATCAAGGCATTGGTGCACGACGCCATGCGCGCCGAACGCCCCAACGCGAAGTTCGCGGGCTTCACCGACGTCAAGGACCTGGCCGACGAGATCGCCGGCCTGTGGGACAGGCCCGCCCAGGAAGTGAATGGACAGCGTCTGTGGCTGACCCCCAAGCCGTGACAGCGGCACTCGGCCCCAGGACCGACGCACGTCGGCACCACGACCCGTCGGTCCGGGGCTTCGCCAGCGACAACTACGCCGGCGCCCACCCGGAAGTGCTCGCCGCCCTCGCCCTCGCCAACGACGGCCACCAGGTCGCCTACGGCGAGGACCAGTACACCGAGCACCTCCAGCGGATCATGCACAGCCACTTCGGACCCACCGCCGAGGCCTTCCCGGTCTTCAACGGCACCGGGGCCAACGTGACCGCCCTCCAGGCGCTCACCGACCGCTGGGGCGCCGTGATCTGCGCCGAGTCCGCGCACATCAACGTGGACGAGGGCGGCGCGCCCGAGCGCATGGGCGGCCTCAAGCTGCTCACCGTGCCCACTCCGGACGGCAAGCTCACCCCCGAGCTGATCGACCGGCAGGCCTGGGGCTGGGAGGACGAGCACCGTGCGATGCCGCAGGTCGTCTCGATCACCCAGAACACCGAGCTGGGCACCGTCTACACGGTCGAGGAGATCCGCGCGATCGTCGAGCACGCCCACTCCAAGGGCATGAAGGTGCACCTCGACGGCGCCCGGATAGCCAATGCGGCCGCGTCGCTCGACGTGCCGATGCGCGCGTTCACCAACGCCGTGGGCGTGGACGTGATCTCGTACGGCGGTACGAAGAACGGCATGCTCTTCGGCGAGGCCGTCGTCGTCCTCAACCCCGACGCGGTCAGCCACATGAAGCACCTGCGCAAGCTGTCCATGCAGCTGGCGTCGAAGATGCGCTTCGTGTCGGTGCAGCTGGAGGCGCTCCTCGCGAAGGACCTCTGGCTGCGCAACGCCCGCCACGCCAACGCGATGGCCCAGCGCCTCGCGGCCGGGGTGCGCGAGGTCGACGGCGTGGAGATCCTCTACCCGGTGCAGGCGAACGCGGTCTTCGCCCGCCTCCCGCACGAGGTGACCAGGCGGCTGCAGGAACGCTTCCGCTTCTACTTCTGGGACGAGAAGGCCGGTGACGTCCGCTGGATGTGCGCCTTCGACACCACGGAGGACGACGTCGACGCCTTCCTCCAGGCCCTGAAGGAAGAGTTGGCCCGGTAACCCGAGTTGATGTATGAATATACGGCCGGACGGAAAGTCATTGACTCCGTCCGGCCGTTTTCATAGGGTCGACCCGCATGGAACTCATCCAGCAGGACCCCGACATCCGGGCCTACCTTGCCGTGAGCGAGGCCGTCGACCATGAGCACCCGCTGGTCCGGAGCGTGGCGGACCGGATCTCCGTCGACCACCCCGACGCATACTCATACGCCGAAGCCGCCTTCGTGTTCGTACGCGACACCATCCCGCACTCCGCCGACTCCGGGGATCTCCGCGTCACCTGGCGCGCCTCCGACGTCCTGGAGCAGCGCACGGGGATCTGCTACGCCAAGTCGATCGCGTACGCCGCGCTCCTGCGGGTCCGCGGCATCCCGGCGGCCTTCTGCTACCAGCGGCTCGCCGACGACGACGGCTCCGCGCCGGCCGTCCACGGCCTCGTCGCCGTCCTGCTGCCGGGCGAGGAGGCCTGGGCCCGCCAGGACGCGCGGGGCAACAAGCCGGGCGTCGACGCCCGGTTCTCGCTGGGGGAGGAACGGCTCGCCTGGACCGTACGGCCGGAGTACGGCGAAGTGGACTACCCGGAACTCCACCCCGAGCCGCACCCGGCCGTCCTGGGCGTGCTGAAGGCCGCCGAGGACCGCCCGCACCTCTGGCGGACGCTCCCGACGGAACTCTGACCCTCGGCCCCGACGGAGATCGAGGCCTGCCCCGACCGGGATCGGGTCCTGCCCCGACGGAGATCGGTCCCCAGGGCCCCAGGCGGGCCTTCCTACTTCTCGGCGGCCTTGACCTGCTCCGGCGTCGGAGCCGTCCCGCCGAGGTGGGCGGGGATCCACCAGGTGTCGCTCGCGTCCTTGGAGCGCACCGGGTAGGCCCGCTGGGCGGCTTCCAGGAGCTCCTGGACGCGCTCGCGCAGCCGCCGGGTGATCGCGCCGGCGTACTGGTCGGCGGGGGCCTCCACGGGCTCGCCGACCCGGATCGTGACCGGGATGTGGCTGCGCTTGAAGTTCCGCGGCTGGCCCTTCGTCCACAGCCGCTGGGTGCCCCACAGCGCCATCGGGATCAGCGGTACGCCCGCCTCCTGCGCGAGGCGCGCCGCGCCCGTCTTGAAGCCCTTGAGCGTGAACGACTGGGAGATGGTCGCCTCGGGGAAGACGCCGACGATCTCGCCGGCCCGGAGGGACTCCAGGGCGTGCTGGTAGGCGTGCTCGCCCTGCGAGCGGTCGACGGGGATGTGCTTCATGCCGCGCATGAGCGGGCCCGAGACCTTGTGCCGGAAGACCGAGTCCTTCGCCATGAAGCGGACCAGGCGCTTCTGCGGCAGGGCCGCGAGGCCCGTGAAGATGAAGTCCAGGTAGCTGATGTGGTTGCTCACCAGCACGGCGCCTCCCGTCCGGGGGATGTGCTCCGAACCCTGGGTGTCGATCTTCAGGTCGAGCGCCTTGAACAGGGTGAGCGCGGCGCCGACGACCGGTCGATAGACGAGTTCTGCCATCGGAGAGGAACCTCTTCTTCGTGTGCCCGGAGCGGGTTCTCCCGGCGAAGTTACGCGGCCGTAGGTTTTCGGCTTTGGGCAGATCGTGCCCCATGTGGGGCCCCGTGACCAGTCCAGGCGGCTTCGTACAGGGAGATTCTCGTCACTCGCGGTGGTCGTGGCGGGAATCGAACGCCCCCGTGCGACGCTGCACCCGGAGACGGGGAAGGAAGGGAAGAGCGATGGGCGAGATCCTGGGGTCGGACGTGCTCGGTGCCGAACTGGGGGAGCGGGCCACGCTCGTCCAGTTCTCCACCGCCTTCTGCCAGCCCTGCCGGGCCACCCGGCGCACCCTCGCCGAGGTCGCCGCGATGGTGCCCGGCGTGGGGCACGTGGAGATCGACGCGGAGGAGCGGCTCGACCTCGTCCGCGCCCTGGACATCGCCCGGACCCCCACCGTGCTGGTCCTCGACGCGACCGGCCGCGTCGTCCGGCGGGCCTCCGGCCAGCCCCGCCGAGTGGACGTCATCGCCGCGCTGGGCCAAGCGGTCTGACGCCGCGACACACCGCGGGGGACGCACTGACACGCCGGGCGGGACGCGCCGACACGCCGCTACGGGACGCTTCGGCGCGCGTCGCGGGGCGTGGCGCCGCGCGTCGCGGGGCGCGTTCCCGTGCCTCATCCGGCGCGGTGATGCTTCTCCCATATTGCGGTACGCACTTGACTGCACCCGGCAACGATCGTCACCCTGACGGGGTGCCCATAGAACTCCTTCTCTACGGCCGCGTCCATGTGGACCTGGCCCGCACCGCGAGTGCGCGCTGTCCGGGTGTCTGACCACCCCAGGACTCCCCTCATGCCGCCCTCGCAGAAGGACAATTCCATGACGGTTTCGCCCGAGCTCCGTGCCGTTCCCACGATCGGCGCACCCCGGCAGGCCTCTTCCGATCTGCTCCGCTCCGTCTTCCGCAGGCACGCCGCCGGTGTGGCGGTGATCACCGCGCACGGCGAGCGCCCCGTCGGCTTCACCGCGACCTCGCTCAACTCGGTCGCCGCCGACCCCCCGCTGGTCTCCTTCGGCGTGGGTACCTCCTCCTCCAGCTGGCCCGTGGTCTCCGAGGCCGAGTTCATCGGCGTCCACATACTCGGCGAGCACCAGCAGGAGCTCGCGTCCACCTTCGCCCGCAGCGGAGCCGACCGGTTCGGCGGGGACACCCGCTGGAGCCTCGGCCCCGAGGGCGTGCCGGTGCTCGACGGCGTCCTCGCCTGGCTGGTGTGCCGTGTCGTGGCCCGGGTGCCGGCCGGTGACCACCGGATCGTGATCGCGCAGGCGGTCGCCGGCGACCCCGACGGGGCGGGCCGTCCGCTGCTGTACCACCACGGCCGCTTCAACGCGCTGCGCGACTGAGGGTTCCCGTGCGCCGCTCTCCGCGCGTTGGGCAGATCACACGCCTGAGCGCTTGCTTACTGGTCACGAACTGGGTGTACTGACGAGTAATATTCCGGTCGGGGCGTGCGGCGTCCCGACCGGAAACCCGCCCTTCAGGCGCCTATGCTGCGAGCAACAAGGCAGCCCAGTTATCACGATGCAGTAGGAGAGCCGGCGTGAGCTTGAGGATCGTTGTCTGTGTGAAGTACGTGCCCGACGCCACCGGCGACCGGCACTTCGCCGATGACCTGACCGTCGACCGCGACGACGTCGACGGCCTGCTGTCGGAGCTCGACGAGTACGCGGTCGAGCAGGCGCTGCAGATCGCCGAGGAGGCGGACGACGCCGAGGTCACCGTGATCACGGTCGGCCCCGAGGACGCCAAGGACGCGCTCCGCAAGGCGCTGTCCATGGGTGCCGACAAGGCCGTCCACGTCGAGGACGACGACCTGCACGGCTCCGACGTCATGGGCACCTCCCTCGTGCTCGCCAAGGCGATCGAGAAGACCGGCTACGACGTCGTCATCGCCGGCATGGCCTCCACCGACGGCACCATGGGTGTCCTCCCGGCCATCCTCGCCGAGCGCCTGGGCGTCCCGCAGGTCACGCTGCTCTCCGAGGTCTCCATCGAGGACGGCGTCGTGAAGGGCCGCCGTGACGGCGACACCGCCTCCGAGCAGCTGGAGGCGTCGCTGCCGGCCGTCGTGTCCGTGACCGACCAGTCGGGCGAGGCGCGCTACCCGTCCTTCAAGGGCATCATGGCCGCCAAGAAGAAGCCGGTGGAGTCCCTGGAGCTGGACGACCTGGACATCGACGCGGACGAGGTCGGCCTGGCCGGCGCGTGGACCGCGGTCGACTCCGCCGCCGAGCGTCCGGCGCGCACCGCGGGCACGATCGTCAAGGACGAGGGCGAGGGCGGCAAGCAGCTGGCCGAGTTCCTCGCGAGCCAGAAGTTCATCTAAGGCTCGCGCGAGCCCCTCAGACCGCCCCTTTCGTTCGCAGGAGATTGAAGTCCCATGGCTGAGATTCTCGTCTACGTCGACCACGTCGACGGAGCCGTCCGCAAGCCCACCCTGGAGCTGCTGACCCTCGCCCGCCGCCTCGGCGAGCCGGTCGCCGTCGCGCTCGGCAACGGCGCCGCCGACACCGCCGCCGTCCTCGGCGAGCACGGTGCCACCCGCGTCCTGACGGCCGAGGCCGCCGAGTTCGCCGACTACCTCGTCGTCCCGAAGGTCGAGGCCCTGCAGGCCGCGTACGAGGCCGTCTCCCCGGCCGCCGTGCTCGTCCCGTCCTCCGCCGAGAACAAGGAGATCGCGGCCCGCCTCGCGGTCCGCATCGGCTCCGGCATCATCACCGACGCCGTGGACCTGGAGGCCGGTGACGAGGGCCCGGTCGCGACGCAGTCCGCGTTCGCCGCCTCCTTCACCACCAAGTCCCGCGTCTCCCAGGGCACCCCGGTCATCACGGTCAAGCCGAACTCGGCCCCCGTCGAGGCCGCCCCGGCCGCCGGCGCCGTCGAGGCGCTGGCCGTCTCCTTCTCGGAGAAGGCCACCGGCACCAAGGTCACCTCGCGCACCCCGCGCGAGTCGACCGGCCGCCCGGAGCTGACCGAGGCCGCGATCGTGGTCTCCGGCGGCCGCGGCGTCAACGGCGCCGAGAACTTCGCGATCATCGAGGCGCTCGCCGACTCGCTCGGTGCCGCCGTCGGTGCCTCGCGCGCCGCGGTCGACGCCGGCTGGTACCCGCACTCCAACCAGGTCGGCCAGACCGGCAAGTCGGTCTCGCCGCAGCTGTACATCGCCTCCGGCATCTCCGGCGCGATCCAGCACCGCGCGGGCATGCAGACCTCGAAGACGATCGTCGCGATCAACAAGGACGCCGAGGCGCCGATCTTCGACCTCGTCGACTACGGCGTGGTGGGCGACCTCTTCGACGTCGTCCCGCAGCTGACCGAAGAGGTCAAGACCCGCAAGGGCTGACCTGCGGTTCTGTTCGGCCCGGGGGCCGCACGGCGATCTGTCGC
>NZ_JBHJQI010000084.1:0-35400 GCF_042262805.1 Streptomyces sp. NPDC056361 | reverse complement strand
CGTCGTGCGGACGGCCGAGCCAGCGTAAGCAGCCCGCGGATGCCCGAAGGCGGCGGGCGCGTCAGGAAAGCGTCAAGATGCACCGCTCGGGCTCACTCGAAGGTGTGGATTCGCGGCGTGACCAGGCGGATACCGCGCGCGAGGCGTGCGCGCGGCGCACGCCGTACGGCGCACGGTGACGGCCGGTTCCCCCGCCCGCGCACGGTCCCGCGGCGGCGCGGTACCGCCGCCGTCGGGCGCGCGTCCGGCGATCTCCGGGTCCCTAGACTCCCCGCACATGTCGCTCTGGCTGCTCAACCACTTCAGCACCTTCACCCTGACCGTCGTCATCGTGGGCGGGACCATCGCCCTGGCCGTCGCCGGCAGCGTCCTCACCCGCCGCAAGTACCCGTCGCTGGCCGACGGCGAGCACAACGACATGGTCGGGGTGACGCTGGGGATGTTCGGCGCGATCTACGGCATCATCCTCGCGTTCGTCATCGTCACCCTCTGGACCCAGTTGGAGAGCACCCAGACCGTCGTCGCCACCGAGGCCACCGACGCCGCACTCATCGCCCGGGACTCCGCCGCCTTCCCCCTCCCGGTACGCGACCGGCTCGACGCCGCCCTCAGCGGCTACGTCCACGGCGTGGTGGAGAAGCAGTGGCCCCTGATGCGCGCGGGCACGCCCGACTACGACGCCACCGCGGGCAGCCTCCAGACCGTCTTCGACGTACTCCAGTCGTACGAGCCGAAGTCCCCCCGCGAGGAGGTCTTCTACGAGGAGGCCGTCAGCCACCTCAACGACGTCGCCGCCCAGCGCCGCGCCCGCCTCACCATGGCCGAACAGCAACTCCCGCCGCTGCTCCAGATCCTGGCGTTCGGCGGCGCCCTCGTCCTGATCCCCCTCACCTTCCTCTACGGCATGCGCCGCAGACGGATCCAGGTCCTCTTCGTCGCCTCGGTGGCCGGCCTCATCGGCTTCAGCCTCCTCCTCGTCCTCGTCCTCGACCGCCCCTTCGCCGGCGACCTGAGCGTGAGCCCCGCCCCGTACCGCCAGGGGGCGCTCGCCCAGTACTGGACCGATTCCCCGAACGCGTCCACGAACGAGCCGTCGGACGCGGCCCCAGCAGAGGAGAACACCCCGTGAAGATCCATCTGACCAGCGTCTTCGTCGACGACCAGACCGAGGCCCTGCGCTTCTACACCGAGGTCCTCGGCTTCCTGAAGAAGCACGACGTCCCCCTCGGCGGCGAGGACCGCTGGCTGACCGTCGTCTCGCCCGAGGAGCCCGGCGGCACCGAACTCCTCCTGGAGCCCGCCCGCCACCCCGCGGCCCGCACCTACCGCGACGCCCTCGTCCAGGACGGCATCCCGCTCGCCCAGTTCGCCGTCACCGACGTCAAGGCCGAGTACGAGCGCCTCCGCGCCCTCGGCGTCCGCTTCACCCAGGAGCCCACCGAGACGGGCCCCGTCACCACCGCCGTCCTCGACGACACCTGCGGCAACCTGATCCAGCTCGCGACCGAGCCGCGGTAGACCCCGGTCGGGTCGGACGGCGAGGGCGGACGGCAGGGTCGGGAGGCGGGGTCGGGCAGCGGGGCCAGGCGGTGGGATCGGGCAGCGGGGTCAGACGGTCGACGCGGGCCCCGGTGGCAGGTGCACGGTCATGATCAGATGGCAGGTCGTGGTGCCGACACCGCGATAGGCATGGGCGCCGCCGCCGCGGCGGTCGGCCTCGGCGCGGTGGCGGACCTGGAGCGGAGCCTTGCGGACGGCAGTTGGCGGCCCGCCGACGAGTCCGACCCGCGGATCGAGGCGTGGCACACCGCGTACCGCTCGTTCGGGACCAATCCCCGTCGGGTCCGGCCCAGCGTCGACGCGCTCGGTCGCCGAAGGGACGAGCCTGCGCCACCTCACCCGGGAGCGGCCGCACACCACGGTCTGAGGGGTCGCCGCGACCGGCTCGCGCCCTCCGCCCTTGACAAGCTGGCCATGTCCCTGACAGCAGTGGCCCTGTACGACTCCCGCGAACGGTGCCCCACCACGAAGGAGACGATCAGCGCATGACCAGCCCCGAGAGCACGGTGCACGACTACGACGTCGTCATCGCAGGAGCGAGCCTCGCCGGCAGCGCCGCGGCGATCCTGCTCGCCCGGCGCGGTGCCCGCGTCGCCTTGCTCGAACGCCGCTCCGACCCCGAGGCGTACAAGGTGCTCTGCACCCACTCCCTCCAGGCCGCCGCCTATCCGGTCCTCGACGAACTCGGCCTCGTCCCCGACCTGGAGAAGGCCGGGGCCATTCGCAACGAGGCCCGCTGGTACACCCGTTGGGGATGGATCGAGCCGACGGCGGCACCCGGCGGACCCGAGCTGCCGTACGCGTACAACATCCGGCGCAGCACACTCGACCCGCTGATCAGGTCGCGTGCGGCGGCGACCCCCGGCGTCGACCTGCTCCTCGGCCACCGGGTGACCGGACTGATCGGGGAAGGCGGGCGGACCGTCGGGGTGCGCGCCTCGACGGCCGACGGCGAGCGGGAGATCCGGGCCCGGCTCGTGGTCGGCGCCGACGGCAAGGACTCGGCCGTCGCCAAGCTCGCCGACGTGCCCGCCAAGCAGCACCGGAACGGGCGCTTCGGCTACCTCGCCCACTTCCGCGACCTCCCGCTCCGCGACGGGATCAGCCACGCCTGGTTCCTCGAACCCGACGCGGCCTACGCGTTCCCCAACGAGGACGGCATCACGGTCGTCGCCGTCCTCCCGGACAAGGAACGGCTGCCGGACTTCCGGAAGGACCTGGAGGGCAGCTTCCTCGACCTCGTCCGCGGCCTCCCCGACGCACCGCCCATCGACGCCGCCGAACGCGTCTCGAAGTTCATCGGCACGGTCGACTACCCCCTGCACACCCGCAAGCCCACCGCCCCCGGCCTCGCACTCGTCGGCGACGCCGCCCTGACCGGCGACCCCCTCTGGGGAGTCGGCTGCGCATGGGCCCTGCAGTCCGCCCGATGGCTCGCCGAGACCGTCGCCCCCGCAGCGACCGGCCGCGGCGACCTCGACACCGCCCTCGCCGCCTACGCGCGCACCCACCGCCGCCGCCTCGGCGGCCACCAGTACCTCTCCGTCGACTACGCCAAGTCCCGCCCCTTCAACCCCGTGGAGCGGCTGATGTTCTCCGCGGCGGCCCGCGACGCGTCGATGGCGCGCCACATGTACTTCTTCGGCTCCCGCCTCATCGGCCCCCTCCGCTTCCTCAGCCCCCGCGCACTCGCCAAGGCCTCGCTCGTCAACATCAGGCACCGCCGCCGGGCCGCGGGGCGATGAGGCGAGGCGCGTCAATCGTCCGGCCGACGCCCCCCCGGCCGGGCTTTCCCGACGCGCGGCCTTGCGCGGTCAGGCGTGCGGTACGGAGACCGCCGTCGCGACGAAGCCGTCCCGGACCGTCCAGCGGCCTTCGAACCCGTCGAGGCGGCGCTCGCCCACCCGGGGCCCCGGCACGAGCAGCCTGGCCCTGAACCCGCCGCGCGGCGGCCCGTCGGGACGCACGGTGAACTCGATGTCGGCCTCCGCGAAGTCGAGCCACTTGCCCGTCAGGGGCGACCACGCCTTGTAGACGGCCTCCTTCGCGCTGAACAGCAGCCGGTCCCAGGGGACCGAGGGGTCGTCCGCCTCCAGCCGGCCCAGCCGATCGCGCTCGGCGGGCAGCGACACGAGCCGCAGCACGCCGTCGGGCAGCGGGGCCGCGGGCTCGGCGTCGATGCCCAGCGAGGCCAGATCGGCGCTGAGCGCCAGCGCGGCGGCGTAGTAGCCCTCGCAGTGCGTCAGACTCCCGACCAGCCCCGCCTGCCAGTCCGGAGCGCCCCGCTCGCCCGGCAGCACCGGCTGCGGCGGCAGGCCCAGCGTCGCCATCGCCCGGCGGGCGCAGACCCGTACCGCCGCGAACTCCCCGCGCCGCTTCGCGACCGCGCGGCTCACGAGCGCCGCCTCCTCGGGGTACAGCTCCGCGTCCATGCCGGTGTGGTCGCGGCTCTCCACGGCGACCACACTCCCCGGAAGCAACTGCTCGATCACGGGACCCCTCACTCTCCGCCGGCCGCCGACGACATGCGCACCCGCCCGACCCTAGACCGGGCTGCCAGGATGGCCGTCGGAAGGTGGACCGACGACCTTGGAAGGAAGCCGCGTGACCATTCCAGCTACACCGCCGATACCCGAGCCCGAGCGGCCGGGGATCGGCGGCTCGACCCGGCTCTACGCCGTCCTCGGCTGCCCGGTCGCCCAGGTGAAGGCGCCCGCGCTGCTCAACCCCGTCTTCGCCCGGCTCGGGCTCGACGCCGTCCTCGTGCCGGTGCTCGCCGAGCCCGGGCACCTCGGGGAGATCGTGCGCGGGCTCCAGCGGATCGGCAACCTCGACGGGTTGCTCGTCACCGTGCCGCACAAGGCGGAGGTCCGCCGGTACGCGGACACCGTCAGCAGTGCCGTCACCCAGTCCGGGAGCGCCAACGCGCTGCGCAGGGAACCCGACGGCCGGTGGAGCGCCGAGAACTTCGACGGCATCGGGTTCGTCCGGGGGCTGCGGGCGTCCGGCTTCGACTTCACGGGGAAGCGGGTCTCCCTGGTCGGCGCGGGCGGTGCCGGGGGCGCCCTGGCCGCCGCCGTGCTCGCCGCCGGAGCCGCGCACCTCGACGTGTGCGACCGCGACGAGGGCCGGGTGGGCGAGGTGACGGCCCGTCTCGGACCGTACTGGCCCGGCCGGTTGACCGGGTCGGTGAGCCCGCGGCTCGACCGTGCCGACCTCGTGGTGAACGCCACCCCGCTCGGCCTGCGCCCCGACGACCCGCTGCCGTTCGACGTGGCCGGCCTCCCGCCCGGTGCGGAGGTGGCCGACATCATCATGGAGCCGCGCGAGACGGCGCTGCTGCGGGCGGCCGAGGCGCGCGGCCACCGGATCCATCACGGTTCGCACATGCTCATCCACCAACTCGACTTGTACCGCGAGTTCTTCAGGCTGAACGCCGACGGGCGGGCGGAGCTGACATGATCGAGAACCACGGTAGATCAACCTTCTTACGACGGAACGGATGAGACGTGCCGAACGACATGACCGCCCTCGCCGAGCACCAGGACCTCTACGCGCTGTCCCCCGAGGGGCAGCGGCTGCTGTTCACCGAGGCCCGTACGGCCCTCAAGTTCACCGACGAGCCGGTGGGCGACGAGCAACTGCAGGCGATCTGGGAACTCTTCAAGTGGGCCCCCACCGGAAGCAACCTCAACCCGCTGCGGATCCTCTACGTGCGCACGGACGAGGGGAAGAAGCGGCTCGTCCCGCTGCTGACCCCGCCGAACCAGCCCAAGAGCGAATCCGCACCGGTCATCGCCGTCCTCGCGGTGGACCGTGAATACGGCGAGTACGGCGCCGAGTTGTGCCCCAGCATTCCCGGGCTGAAGGACGTCCTCGACTCCAACCCCGTCCTGCGCGATGCCTCCGGCGACTTCAACGCCGCTCTGCAGGCCGGGTACTTCGTCCTCGCGGTGCGCGCCGCGGGCCTGGCCGCCGGGCCGATGAAGGGGTTCGACGCCGAGGCGGTGAACGCCGAGTTCTTCCCCGACGGACGCTGGAAGTCGATCCTGCTGGTCAACATCGGGCAGCCCGCCGAGGACGCGTGGGGCGAGCGGATGCCGCGCCTCGACTACGAGCAGGCCGTGCAGCTCGTCTGACGGAGCCGCCGTGCGCCGGCCGGGGTCCCGTGCGACGGGGCCCCCGGCCGGGCCGCACGAGCACCACGACGTTCAGGGGGTCGGCAGGCCCTTGGCGGCGAGCACCGCCCCGTGCAGGGACGAACCGCCGCCGAGCAGGGCCGGAAGGACGGGGGCCACCGGGTGTCCGGGCCTGGCGAGAAGGCCCGCCTGACGGGCGACCTCGGCCACGAAGCCCTCGATCCCCGCGGCGAACCCGCCGCCCACGACCGTCGCCGAGGGGCGCACCAGCTCGCCCACCCCGACCAGGGCGGCCGCGAGGGCCGCGCAGCTGCGCTCGACGGCGGTGACCGCCCAGGCCGCACCGTCGGCGTGGCCGGAGCGGAGCTCCTCGAAGGTCACGTCCGTCCCGCGCGCGGCCGCCGCCCGGCGCAGCGTCGCCGGCCCGGACGCCTCGGCCTGGACGCAGCCGCGGCGACCGCAGTCGCAGCGCTCGCCGTCCCGGTCCACGATCAGGTGTCCCAGCTCGCACGACCCGCGCCGCGAACCGGGCACGGGTCGGCCGCCGAGGACGATCCCGCCGCCGATGCCGGTCCCCACGCCCACGTACACCAGGTCGGAGTGACCGGCCGCGTCGGCTTCCGCCACGGCGGCCAGGTCCCCGTCGTCGGCCCAGCACACCGCGGACCCGGGGAACAGGTCCCGCAGGACCTCCGCCAGGTCGAGACCCACCCAGGACGGCCGGGTGGGCCAGGCCGTCACACGTCCCCCCGCGTCCAGCGTGGCCGGTACGGCGACGCCGACCCCCGCGAGCGGCTCCTCGGCACCGGCGCCCAGGTCCTTCACGTGGGCCCGCAGGGCGTCGAGGTCCTCCGCGAGCGTGGCGGACGGCCGCCAGCGGACCGCGGAGTCCCGCGACGCCGCGCCGCCGGGCCCGGAGCTCTCGGCACGGAAGGCCACCTTGGTGCCGCCGATGTCAATGCCGAGGTGGATGGCCCGCTCCCGTCACCATGAGCTGGGTCCGCAACTGGTCCAGGACCATGCCGAGTTCCCGGGTGCTGCGGCCGACTCCGAAGACGTGGAAGTCCGGCCGGACGAGGACGAAGCGCGCCCGGACCGAGGCCATGAACGGCAGGTACACGTCGTCGAGGTCGGTGACCGCACCCGCCGCCGGCGCCCCGGCGGGAGCGAGCCTGACCGTGCGGGCGCCGATCTCCGCGAGGAGGGCGTGCTGCTCCGCGCTCAGCACGGCGTCCGGGTCCTCCGTGGTGAGGAGGACGAAACCCGTGCCCACCACCTGGTCGAAGAGCCCGGTGACGCCGTCCCGCGCCACCCGTCCCTGCGGGACGGGCGAGCCGGTCGGCGGCGCGGCGACCGTGCCGACCGTGCGGTGCAGCACGCCCTCGCGCAGCGGCTGCGTCACCGGACGGTCCGGCGTCTGGCCCGCCGTCAGGGCGGCGTCCCTGCGGGTGGCCTCGTCCGCGTCGGTCACGCAGACGATCTTCCCGAGCTGCACGGACAGTTCGATCGTGCGGAGCACGTGGCCGCGGCGCTCGGGTCCGTACGTGTCGAGGAGCCGGGCGTCCGAGGCGCCCCGCAGGACGCGGTCGAGCTTCCAGGACAGGTTGAGCGCGTCCCGGATGCCCGAGCACATCCCGGCGCCCGCGAACGGCGGCATCGAGTGCGCGGCGTCGCCCGCGAGCAGCACCCGGCCCTTCCTCCACGTGTCGGCCAGGGCGGCCCGGAAGGTGTAGACGGTGTGCCGGGCGAGGACCGCGTTCTCCGGCGTCACGTCGAAGGACTTGAGCAGGCGCCAGGCCGTCTCGGGCGTGTTCAGCTCCTCCGCCGACTCGTCGGGCAGCCGCATGAACTCCCAGCGCCTGCGCCCCGGGCCGCTTCCGACGACCGTCGTCGGCCGGGCCGGGTCGCAGATCTGCGCGTTGGACGGCGTGAACTCCCGGGGCTCGTTCAGGAGGACGTCGCAGAGCAGCCAGTCGAAGGAGAAGCCGAGGTCGGTGACGTCGACGTCCAGGAGCTCCCGTATCCGGCTGTTCGCCCCGTCGCAGCCGACCAGCCAGGCCCCTTCGAGGGTCCTGACCTCGCCCGCGGCGGTCTCCGCGGTGAGGGTGACGCCGTCGTCGCCGTGGTCCGCGACGGCCGTCGCGGTGTGCCCGCGCAGGACGCGCAGCAGGCCCCGCTCCTCGAACTCGGCGGCGCGCTCGGCGAGTGCCGCTTCGAGCGCGGGCTGGTGGAAGGTGGTGGCGTCCGGCCAGCCGTGCGCCCCGGGGGAGGCGAAGTCCATGCGCAGCAGTGTCCGCCCGGCGGCGTTCCGCCAGTCGTACGCGTCGACGGGCTCGCCGATCTCCTCGAACGAGGAGGCGATCCCGAGGGAGGCGAGGGCACGCGCGGTCTCGCCGTCGAAGACGGTGGCGCGCGGCATCGGATACGGGGTCTCCCACCGCTCGACGACGGTGACCCGCCGGCCCTGCCGGGCCAGCAGGATCGACAGCACCTGGCCGACGGGCCCGTACCCGACGACGAGGACGTCGGAGGCGTCGGAAGCGTCGGTGGCGTCGGTGGCGTCGGTGGCGTCGGTGGCGTCGAGGTGGGGGCGGTCGGCCGGAGGGGGGGAGCTCGTCCCGCTCATCCCGTGACGCCTCGTCGGACCAGGGCCTGGGCGGCGAGCCGGTAGCCCTCGGCGCCCAGGCCGAAGATCACCCCGCTCGCCAGCTCGCCGAGGATCGACTGGTGCCGGAAGCTCTCGCGCGCCCACACGTTCGACAGGTGGACCTCGATCCACGGCCGGGGGTAGTTGGCGAGCGCGTCCCGGAAGCTCCAGCCGGCGATCATCAGCGCGCCCGGATTGATGATCGCGCCCACGGCGTCGTAGCTGTCCTGGACGGCGCGGACCATCTCCCCTTCGCAGTCGTACTGACGGGACACCACTTTCCATCCGGATTCCGCGACTTCCTTCGCGACGATCCGCTCGATGTCCTCCAGGGTTTCGGTGCCGTATATCTCCGGCTCCCGTCGGCCGAGGATTCCAAGATTTGGTCCGTTCAACAACAGGAGTTCACTCACGACAGGCCTCGGTGCTTCTCGCGCGGCGGTGGGCCGCCGATGCTAACCAGGCGCCCCTTGCCCGTGCAATGCGTCCCTGTCGGAATGTCCGGTCGCGGTCGCGCGTCGGGGTTCCGCCGGAAACGCTCAGGCGGGTCCTCTGGCCGGAATCCGCTGTTCCAGGGGGTGTGCGGGGTAGGGGGGTGAGGCTAGGGGGATCTAAGGGGGTCTCATAGGGGATTGTGAAGGCTTTCCGTCGCCTGGACGATGTGAAAACCGAGTCGTTCCTTGCGGGTTGACAACAGATCGACCAGCAGCCATGGCCCGGCTGTCTTCTCCGGGTGGCCGGTATCTAGCTAGATGGATGGACTATGTTTGGGATTTCGCAGCGGAGCCTGGATTTTCCGGAGTGGCCCCAGTTCGGTGACCAGGAAAGAGTCGCTCTGATGCGCGCCCTTGAACAGGGGCAGTGGTGGCGTATCGGTGGAAGCGAAGTCGACGAATTCGAGCGCGAATTCGCCGAGTACCACGGCACCGGGCACGCCCTCGCGGTGACCAGCGGCACCCACGCGCTCGAACTCGCCCTCCAGGTGATGGGCGTGGGACCGGGCGACGAGGTCGTCGTTCCCGCCTTCACCTTCATCTCCTCCTCGCAGGCCGCCCAGCGGCTGGGCGCCGTCGCCGTCCCCGTGGACGTCGACCTCGACACGTACAACATCGACGTGCGGGCTGCGGAAGCCGCGATCACCCCTAGGACCAAGGCGATCATGCCCGTCCACATGGCCGGCCTCCTCGCCGACATGGACGCGCTCGCCAAGCTGTCGGCCGACTCCGGTGTCCCGCTGCTCCAGGACGCGGCGCACGCGCACGGCGCCGAATGGCGCGGCAAGCGGGTCGGCGACCTCGGCTCCGTCGCGGCCTTCAGCTTCCAGAACGGCAAGCTGATGACCGCGGGCGAGGGCGGCGCGGTGACGTTCCCCGAGGCCGAGCAGTACGAACTCGCCTTCATCCGGCACAGCTGCGGGCGCCCGCGCGCCGACCGCTCGTACCTCCACGAGACCTCCGGCTCCAACTTCCGCATGAACGAGTTCTCGGCGAGCGTGCTGCGCGCCCAGCTCACCCGCCTCGACGGGCAGATCGCCACCCGCCAGGAGCGCTGGCCGCTGCTGTCGGGCCTGCTGGCGCAGATCCCCGGAGTCCTGCCGCAGGGCACCGACGACCGCTGCACCCGCAACCCGCACTACATGGCCATGTTCCGCATCCCCGGAATCACCGAGGAGCGGCGCAACGCCCTGGTCGACGAGCTGATCGCGCGCGGCCTTCCGGCGTTCGCGGCCTTCCGGGCCGTCTACCGCACCGCCGCCTTCTGGGAGACGGCCGCGCCCGACGAGAGCGTCGACGAGATCGCCCGCCGCTGCCCCAACAGCGAGGCGCTCACCCGCGACTGCATCTGGCTGCACCACCGGACCCTGCTCGGGACCGAGGAGCAGATGCAGGCCATCGCGGACGTGGTCGCCGACGTCCTGGCCACTTCATGACGCTGCGCGTCGCCGTGGTCGGCCTGGGCTGGGCGGCCCGCACCATCTGGCTGCCCCGTGTGGCCGCCCACCCGGACATGACCGTCACCGCCGTCGTGGACCCCTCCCCGGCGGCCCGGGCGGCCTTCGCCGAAGAGCCGCCCGCCGGCGCGGGCGGCCCCGCGCCGCGCGTGCTGGCCTCCGCCGACGAACTGACGCCCGACCTGGCCGACCTCGCGATCGTCGCCGTCCCCAACCACGCCCACTGCTCCGTCGCCTCGGGCCTGCTCCGCCGGGGCGTCCCGGTCTTCCTGGAGAAGCCCGTCTGCCTCAGCACGGCCGAGGCGGACGAACTGGCCCGGGCGGAACGGGCCGGCGCGGTGCTCGTCGCGGGCAGCGCCGCCCGCTACCGGGGCGACATCCGGAGCCTGGAGGACCTCGCCCCGTCCCTGGGCCGGATCCGCCACGTCCGGGTGGCCTGGGAACGGGCCCGCGGCGTGCCCGGCACCCAGTGGTTCACCCGCCGGGACACCGCCGGCGGCGGCGCCCTCGTGGACCTCGGCTGGCACCTCCTCGACACCGCCCTGCCCCTGCTGGGCGGCGACGTGGAGTTCGAGCAGGTGGCGGCGACCGTCGGACACGACTTCGTGAACCGCGACGTGGCCCAGGCCGCCTGGCGGGAAGAGGACGAGCCGGCCGCGGGCGGCAGCGGAGACGTGGAGGACACGGCCCGCGCGTTCCTGGTCACCGACGACGGCGTCTCCCTCTCCGTCCACGCCAGCTGGGCGTCCCACGCCGCGTACGACACCACCCTCGTGGAGGTGCACGGCACGGCCGGCACCGCCGTGCTCTCGTGCACGTTCGGCTTCAGCCCCAACCGGCGGGGCGGCTCCACGCTCACCGTCACCCGGCACGGGGAGACCGTCGCCGTGCCGCTCGACCACGAGCCCGTGGGCGTCGAGTACGACCGGCAGGTCGACGCGCTCCCCGCCCTCCTGGCCGACCCCGGCCGCCGCGGCAGGTCCATCGCGGCCACCCGTACCACCATCGGTGTCATCGAGCGGGCCTACGCGTCCGCACTCGGCGCCGGCACCCCCACAAGCGAGCGGAACTCGGAAAGGCAGCCGGCGTGAGCATCGAACTGGTCACCGAGGGCGGCGACACCGCGCCGACGGGCACCCCGGCCGCGACGCGGACCCCGCTGCGCACCGTCGTCTTCGACCTCGACGGCGTGCTCGTGGACAGCTTCGGCGTGATGCGCGAGGCGTTCGCCCTCGCCTACCGCGAAGCCGTCGGCGACGGCGAGCCGCCCTTCGAGGAGTACAGCCGCCACCTCGGCCGCTACTTCCCGGACATCATGAACATCATGGGCCTGCCCCTGGAGATGGAGGAGCCCTTCGTCCGCGAGAGCTACCGGCTCGCCCACCGCGTCCGCCTCTTCGACGGCGTCGCCGAGATGCTCGAAGCACTCGACGCGCACGGCATCCGGTTCGCCATCGCCACCGGCAAGAGCGGCCCGCGCGCCCGCTCCCTCCTCGAAGGCCTCGGCGTCCTCCCGCTGTTCGAGCACGTCATCGGCTCCGACGAGGTCGCACACCCCAAGCCCGCACCCGACATCGTGCTCCGCGCCCTCGAACTGCTCGGCGAGGACAAGGAGGGCGCCGTGATGATCGGCGACGCGGTCACCGACCTCGCCAGCGCCCGCGCCGCCGGAGTCACGGCCGTCGCCGCGCTGTGGGGCGAGAGCGACCCGGAGCCGCTCCTCGACGCCGCCCCCGACGCGGCCGTGAAAAGCCCCGCGGACTTCCTCGCCTGGTGCCTGGAGGCCGGCACGTGACCGCCCCCGCCCACTCCACGGCGCGGACCGTCGGCGTGGACCTCGGCAGCCGGTCGTACGAGGTCCGCATCGGCCCCGGCGTACGGCACGCCCTGCCCGAGCTCGTCGCCGGACTCGGCGCCCGCCGGGCCGCCGTGGTCTCCGCCCGGCCCGAGGAATGGACCCCCGACCCGGGCGTGCCCGTCCTCCGCCTGCGGGCGGAGGACGGAGAGCACGGAAAGACGCTGTCGGCGGTGGAGGGCTACTGCCGCCGGTTCGCCGCGTTCGGCCTCACGAGGGCCGACGTCGTCGTCTCCGTCGGCGGCGGCTCCACGACCGACACCGTCGGCCTGGCCGCCGCGCTGTACCACCGGGGCGTCGCCGTCATCCACCTGCCGACCACGCTCCTCGCCCAGGTCGACGCGAGCGTCGGCGGCAAGACCGCGGTGAACCTGCCCGAGGGCAAGAACCTCGTGGGCGCCTTCTGGCAGCCCAGCGCCGTCCTGTGCGACACCGACTACCTGACCACCCTCCCGGCCGGGGAGATGACCAGCGGCTACGGGGAGATCGCCCGCTGCCACTTCATCGGCGCCGGCGACCTGCGCGGGCTCTCCCTGACCGAGCAGATCGCCGCGAGCGTCCGACGCAAGGCCGAGGTCGTCTCCGCCGACGAGCGGGACTCCGGCCTGCGCCACCTGCTCAACTACGGCCACACCCTCGGCCACGCGCTGGAACGCGCCACCGGGTACTCCCTCCGGCACGGCGAGGGCGTGGCCATCGGCACCGTCTTCGCGGGCCGCCTCGCCGGCCACCTCGGACGCATCCCGCCCGAGCGGGTCGCCGAACACCACGAGGTGGTCGCCCACTACGGGCTGCCGACCGAGCTGCCGCACGACGTGGACACCGGCGAACTCGTCGACCTGATGCGCCTCGACAAGAAGGCCACGACAGGACTCACCTTCGTCCTCGACGGACCGGACGGCGCGGAACTCGTGAGCGGAGTCCCGCAGACCGCGATCGACACGGTGCTGGCAGCCATGCCGAGACAAGCCCCGCCGGCCTGACGGCCGAGCCGACCGCACCGCGCCCGGGGCACGCGCCGTGGGCGGAGCCCCCGGGCGAACCGCCCCTCCCCGAAGAGCCACCGACCGAACCGCTGGGAGTCCCATCCATGCTGCGCACCGAACTGCTGCGGCCCCTGCACGAGCTGCTCCGGCGGCAGAGCGAGCGGTTCGGTAACAAGACGGCATACCGTGACGACCGCCGCGCGATCGGCTACGCCGACCTGGAGACCCGCACCCGACGGCTCGCCGGCCACCTCGCGGACCTGGGGATCCGCCCCGGCGACCGGGTGGCCCTGCTGCTCGGCAACCGGGTGGAGACCGTCGAGAGCTACTACGCCGTCGCCCGCTCCGGCGCCATCGGCGTCCCCCTCAACCCGCGCTCCTCCGACGCCGAACTGGACCACCTCCTCCAGGACAGCGGCGCCAAGGCCGTCGTCACCGACGCCCACCACCTCGACCAGCTCGGCCGCGTCACCGCCGCCCGCACCCCGCTGACCGTGCTGGTGGTGGCCGACGACGACACGGACGAGGCGCCCCCGGCCGCGGGCCACCACGCGTACGAGCGGCTCGCGACCTCCGAGCCGACGCGACCCGTGCACGACGGTCTCGGACTCGACGACACCGCCTGGATGCTCTACACCTCCGGCACCACGGGCAAGCCCAAGGGCGTCCTGTCCACCACGCGCAACTGCCTCTGGTCGGTGGCCGCCAGCTACGCGCCCGTGCTCGACCTGTCCGAGCGGGACCGGGTGCTGTGGCCGCTGCCGCTCTTCCACAGCCTCTCCCACATCGCCTGCGTGCTCTCGGTCGCGTCGGTCGGCGCCACCGCCCGGATCGTGGACGGCCTGTCCGCCGCGGACGTCCTCGACATCTGGGACGGCGAGGACTTCACCGTCGTCGCCGGAGTCCCGACGATGTACCACCACCTCGTACGCGAGGCACGGGCCCGCGACTTCACGGCCCCCGGCCTGCGGGTGGGACTCGTCGGCGGGGCCATCACGACCGCCGAACTGCGCAACGCGGTGGAGACGGCGTTCGGCGCACCGCTCGTCGACGCCTACGGCAGCACCGAGACGTGCGGCTCCATCACCATCAACTGGCCCAGCGGAGCCCGCGTCGAGGGCTCCTGCGGACTGCCCGTCGTCGGCCTCGGGGTCCGGCTGGTCGACCACCGCACCGGCCTGGACGTCGCCGACGGCACGGAGGGCGAGGTCTGGGTCCGCGGCCCCAACGTGATGGCCGGCTACCACAACCAGCCCGAGGCCACCGCAGAGGCGCTGAAGGACGGCTGGTACCGCACCGGCGACCTCGCGCGCCGCGACGAAGCCGGGTACTTCACCGTCACCGGACGCATCAGGGAACTCGTCATCCGAGCCGGCGAGAACATCCACCCGCTGGAGGTCGAGAGCGTCCTGCGGACCGTCCCCGGCATCGAGGACGTCGCCGTCGCCGGCAAGCCGCACCCCGTCCTGGGCGAGGTGCCGGTCGCCTACGTCGTGCCGGGCCCCGACGGCTTCGACCCGGCCGCGGCACTCGCCGCGTGCCGGGACCGGCTCTCGTACTTCAAGGTGCCCGAGGAGCTGTACGAGATCCGCGAGATCCCGAGGACGGCCTCCGGCAAGGTCACCCGCCGCCGGCTGCTCGAACTCCCCGCGCTGCTGCGCGCCAAGGGCAACGACGACGAGGAAGGCCTCTTCCGACTGGAGTGGACACCGGGCGGCACCGACGCGCCGGCCGGAGACCGGCTCTGGGCGGTGGAAGGGGACCCCGACCCGTCCCTCCTCGCGGGACTGACCTCCGCCGGCGTACGGGTACGCCCCCGCGCGGACGCGGCGGCGGACGGCGAAGCGCCGGACGTGACCCTTCTCGTGGTGCCCGGGGCGACGGGGGCGGCCCCGTCGCCGCACTCCTCACTGGAGGCGTCGATCGACGCCTGGACGGCCGACGCCCGCACCGCGGACTCCCGTCTGCTGGTCGTCACCCGGGGCGCCGTGGCGACCGGCCCCCAGGACGGCGCGGCGAACCCGGAACAGGCCGCGGCATGGGGCCTCGTACGGTCCGCGCAGCTCGCGCACCCGGGCCGCATCACCCTCGCCGATCTCGACCCCGCCCCCGCCCCCGCCCTCGACGAGCCGTCGGTCCGGGCGCTGCCGGGCGCCGTGGCGTCCGGGGAACCGGAGCTCGCGGTGCGCGCCGGGGTCACCCTGCTGCCGCGTCCGGTCCGGGTGGCCATGGACAGCGCCCGCGGCGCGCGAGGAACGTTCGACGGCCCCGGCACCGTGGTCCTCACCGGCGCGGACACCCCGCGCGGCGTCGCCCTCGCCGACCACCTCGTCGGCGCCCACGGCGCACGGCGCCTGCTGCTCCTCGCCCGGCCCGGCACGGGCACCGCGACGACCGGGACGTACGACCGGCTCGTCGCGGCGGGCGCCGAGGTCCGGCTCGTCGAGTGCGACCTCGCCTCCGAGGACGGACTGGCCGACGCCCTCGCACGGGTCGAAGGACCGGTACGGGCCGTCGTGTACGCCTCCGAGCCGACCGGCCCGCTCGCCGACACGCCTGCCGACGCGGTCGCGGGCCCGCTCGCCGACACGGCCGCGGGTCTGCGCAACCTGCGCAGCCTCACCCGCGACGCCGACCTGTCCGCCTTCGTCCTGTGCTCGTCCGCCGCCGGCGTCACGGGCGATCGGGACGACGCCCGTACGGCTGCCACGGCCGCGTATCTCGACGCCTACGCGGGGCAGTTGCGCGTCGAGCAGGGCGTTCCGGCACTGTCCCTGGGATGGGGTCCGCAGGACGACCTCGCCGCCTTCGACGCGGCCCTCACCACCGGCCTCCCGCACCTCTTCGTCGCGGGCGCGGGCGCAGACGCGCGTGCGGGCACGGGTGCGGGCACAGGCACCGGCCGGCGGGGTGGCCGGGGCGACCGTCCGGAGACCGAGCGGGACGCCGGGACGGCGAACGCCGGCCGAAGCTCCCGTACCGGCGGGCGGGAGGACTTCGCCGAGGGCGACCGGATGCGGCGCCTCGTGGACCTGGTCCGGGGCCACGTCGCCGACCTCCTGGCCCTGCCCGGCATCCAGTCCGTCTCGACCGGGCGCGCCTTCAAGGACCTCGGATTCACCTCCGCCAACGCCGTCGAGCTCCGCAACCGGCTCGGCGAGGCGACCGGGCTGCGCCTGCCGCCCACCTCGGCGTTCGACCACCCCACGCCGGAGGCCCTCGCCCGCCGACTGCACCGCGGACTCTTCGGAACCGGCGAGGAGACGGCCGAGCCCGTCGCCGCCGCACCGGTGTCCGCTCCGGACGAGCCGGTGGCGATCGTGGGGGTGGCGTGCCGTTTTCCGGGTGGGGTGTCGTCGCCGGAGGACCTGTGGCGGTTGGTTGCCGGTGAGGTGGATGTCATCGGTGGTTTTCCGGGGGATCGCGGGTGGGATCTGGGGTCGTTGTTCGATGACGATCCGGATCGGGTGGGGACGAGTTATGCCCGTGAGGGTGGGTTCTTGGAGGATGCTGCGGGGTTCGATGCGGGGTTCTTCGGTATTTCGCCGCGTGAGGCGTTGGGGATGGATCCTCAGCAGCGGTTGATGTTGGAGGCGTCGTGGGAGGTGTTGGAGCGGGCGGGTGTGGATCCGGCCGGTTTGCGGGGCAAGCCCGTCGGCGTCTTCACCGGCGCCATGCACCAGGACTACGCCACCGGACACGGACAGAACCCCGGGGACGACACCGACGGCGTCGAGGGCTACCTGCTGACCGGCGGCGCGGGCAGCGTCCTCTCCGGCCGCGTCTCCTACTTCCTGGGCCTGGAAGGCCCGGCCGTGACCGTCGACACGGCCTGCTCGTCCTCTTTGGTCGCCCTGCACCTGGCGACGCAGTCACTGCGGTCCGGCGAGTCCTCGCTCGCCCTGGCCGGCGGCGTCACGGTCATGACCTCGCCGAGCTCCTTCGTCGGGTTCTCCCGGCAGCGCGGTCTCGCCCCCGACGGCCGCTGCAAGTCCTTCGCGGCGGCGGCCGACGGAACGAGTTGGTCCGAGGGCGCCGGGGTGCTGCTCCTGGAGCGGCTGTCGGACGCCGTGCGCAACGGACGCCGGATCTGGGCCGTCGTACGCGGCACGGCCGTCAACCAGGACGGCACGTCGAACGGCCTGACCGCCCCGAACGGCCCCTCCCAGCAGGCGGTCGTCCGCGCGGCTCTGGCCGGCGCGGGACTCGGGACCGCCGATGTCGACGCGGTGGAGGCGCACGGGACGGGAACTTCGCTGGGCGACCCGATCGAGGCGCAGGCGCTGCTCGCCACGTACGGGCAGGATCGCGACGCGGAACGGCCTTTGTGGCTGGGCTCGTTGAAGTCGAACCTCGGTCACACGCAGGCCGCCGCCGGTGTCGCCGGTGTCATCAAGATGGTGATGGCGATGCGGCACGGTGTGCTGCCGCGCACGCTGCACGTCGACGAGCCGACCCCGCAGGTGGACTGGACCGCGGGTGCGGTGGAGCTCCTGACGGAGGCCCGTCCCTGGCCCGAACTCGACCGGCCGCGCCGCGCGGGCGTCTCCTCCTTCGGGATCAGCGGCACCAACGCCCACGTGATCCTGGAGCAGGCCCCGCAGTCGGCGCCCGTGGACACGGCCGAGACCGAGGCTCCCGTCCCCGGGCCGGTTCCGCTGGTGCTTTCGGCACGCGGCAAGGCAGGACTGGCCGCGCAGGCACGGGAGTTGGCGTCGTTCCTGTCGGAGCGCACGGAACTGGGCCTGGCGGAGACCGGGCGCGCGCTGGCCGGAACGCGAGGCGCGCTGTCGGAGCGAGCGGTGATCGTGGCGGACGACCGCGCCGAGGCGCTGGCGGCGCTCGACGCGCTGGCGCGGGGCGAGTCCGTGCCCGGCGTGGTCACCGGAGAGGGCGCGGACGGGGGCCGGCTGGCGGTCCTGTTCACGGGGCAGGGGAGTCAGCGGGTCGGAATGGCCCGGGGCCTGTACGAGCGCTATCCGGTGTTCCGGGAGGCGTTCGACGCGGCGTGCGCGGCGCTGGACGCGCGGCTGGCCGGGCATGTGGAGCGGTCTGTCGCGGATGTCGTGTTCGGGGCGGGCGAAGGTGCCCTGGACCAGACGGTGTTCACGCAGGCCGCGCTGTTCGCCGTGGAGACCGCGCTCTACCGCCTCTACGCGTCGTGGGGTGTCACGCCGGACTGCCTCGCCGGCCATTCGGTGGGCGAGGTGACGGCCGCACACGTGGCGGGCGTGCTGTCGCTGGACGACGCGGCGACGCTGGTGGCGGCGCGCGGCCGGCTGATGCAGCAGCTTCCGTCCGGCGGGGCGATGGTGTCGGTGGCCGCGCCGGAGGACGTCGTACGTCCGCTGCTCCCGGTGGGCGTGGACATCGCCGCCGTGAACGGGCCCTCCTCCGTCGTGATCTCGGGTGTGGAGGCGGAAGTCCACGACGTGGCGGCGCAGTTGGCCTCCGCAGGGGTCAAGACGCGGCGGCTGGCCGTCTCGCACGCCTTCCACTCGGCGCTGATGGAGCCGATGCTGGACGCGTTCCGGTCCGTGGTCGGGCAACTGACCTTCCGGCGGCCGGAGATCGCCCTCGTGTCCAACGTGACCGGTGAGGTCGCCGACCCGGACCTCCTCACGCGCCCCGAGTACTGGGTGGACCACGTCCGGGCGACCGTGCGGTTCGCCGACGGGGTACGGGCGCTGGAGCGCGCCGGCGTCTCCGTCTTCCTGGAGCTGGGGCCGGACGCCGTGCTGTCGGCGATGGGCCCGGACTGCCTGACGGGCGACGACCCCGTCTTCGTACCGTCGCTGCGCCGTGAGCACGACGAGGTGCGTTCGGCCCTGGCCGCCCTGGCCGCCCTGCACGTACGGGGCGCGGCGGTCGACTGGAACCCGCTGCTCGGCGCCGCCGCGGGGTGGCCGGTGGACCTGCCGACGTACGCCTTCCAGCGGCAGCGCTACTGGCTGGAGAACGCCGACAGCGCGGTCGACGCGGAAGGCCTGGGGCTCGGAGCCGTCGACCATCCGCTGCTCGGCGCGGTGGTAGAGGTGCCCGACTCGGCCGGACTGCTGTTCAGCTCACGGCTCTCGCTCCGCACGCACCCGTGGCTGGCCGCCCACGTGACGGCCGGCAGCGTGCTCGTGCCCGGCTCGGTGTTCGTCGAGCTCGCGGTGCGCGCCGGCGACGAGGCGGGCTGCGGGCTGCTGGCCGAGCTCGTGATCGAGACCCCGCTCGTCGTACCCGAAGACGGCGCCGTACAGCTGCGGGTGGAGGTCGGCGAGGGCGACGCGTCCGGGGAGCGGACCCTGCGGGTGCACGCGCGCCGCGCGGACGCCGGGCCGGGCTCGCCCTGGACCCGGCACGCCTCCGGACGGCTCGCCCCCGACACCACGGCCCCCGACTTCGCACTGACCCCGTGGCCGCCGCGCGGCGCGGTCGCCGAGACGGAAGGCGTCTGGACCCGCGGCGAGGAGGTCTTCGCCGAGGTCGTGCTGCCCGAAGAGGCGGGCCGCGCCGACGGGTTCGGACTCCACCCGGCCCTCCTCGACGCGTGCCTCGACGCCCGGCCGGACCGCCTCCCCGCGCTGCCCTCCCACTGGACCGGCGTACGGCTGTGGGCGGAGGGCGCGACGGTTCTGCGCGTTCACCTGACGCCGCTCGGTCCGGACAGCGTCGGCGTGCGGCTGGCCGACGCCTCGGGCGCCCCGGTGGCCTCGGTGGACTCCTTGGGCTTCCGGCCGCTCGCCCTCACACCGTCCGAACCGGGCGCGGCCGCCGACCGGATGTTCCGCACGGGCTGGGAACGCCTGCCACTGAAGGCGGACGCGAAGCTGCCCGACGCCATCCCGGCGGACACCGTCGAGGACATACGCGCGCTGGCCGCGACCGGCACCGGCATCGGCACCGGCACCCCGTCCGGGGTCCTGCTGGTCGACGTTCACGGCGGCGCCGGCACCGGTGCCGAGGACGGCGGCGGCAGCGCCGAGGACGGCGCCCACTCCGGCGCCGGTACCCACCCCGACGCCGTACGGGAGGCCACCGGCCGGGTCCTGGAGCTGATCCAGGCGTGGCTGGCCGAACCCGCCCTGGAGGAGACGCGACTGGCCGTGCTGACGCACGGGGCGGTCGCGGTCCACGACGACCACGAACTGACGGACGTCGCCGCGGCGGCGGTGTGGGGTCTGGTGCGCTCGGCGCAGGCCGAGCACCCCGGACGGATCGTCCTCGTCGACACCGGGTCCGATGCGGAGCCGGACGCCGGATCCGATGCGGAGCCGGACGCCGGATCCGATGCGGAGCCGGACACCGCATCCGGTGCGGTCACGGATACCGGATCCGACGAGGAGCCGGACACCGCATCCGGCACGGCGCCGGTGACACGGGCCGTACGGGAGGTGCTCGCGGGCGTCCTGGCGTCCGGGGAGCCGCAGGCGGCGGTGCGCGCGGGCGACGTGTGGGTGCCCCGCCTGGAGCGGGCCGCCGCCGCGACGGCGGAGCCGGACCGGGTGCTCGACCCGGCGGGGACCGTGCTGATCACGGGCGGAACCGGGGGACTCGGCCGCCTGGTGGCCCGGCACCTGGTGCGCGAGCACGGGGTCGGATCGCTGGTGCTGGTGAGCCGCCGGGGGCCGGACGCGCCGGGCGCGGACGCGCTGAAGGAGGAGCTTGCGGCGCTGGGCGCCCGGGTACGGATCACGGCCTGCGACGTGGCCGACCGCGAGGCGGTCGCCGGCGTGCTCGCGGCGGTGCCTTCGGACGCCCCGCTGACCGGCGTGATCCACACGGCCGGTGTGCTCGACGACGGCGTGGTCACCGCCCTGACCGCCGAGCGTCTCGACACGGTCCTCCGCCCCAAGGCCGACGCGGCCCTGGTGCTCGACGAACTCACCCGTGACCTCGATCCGGCGGTGTTCGTGCTGTTCTCGTCGGCGGCGGGAACCCTCGGGAACCCCGGGCAGGGCAACTACGCGGCCGCGAACGCCTTCCTCGACGCGCTGGCCAGGCGCCGTCGCGTGGCCGGGCTGCCCGCCACCTCGCTCGCCTGGGGCGGCTGGGCCGGGAACAGCGAGATGACGGCCCGCCTCGGCGAGGCCGACGTGCGGCGCAACCGCCGCATCGGCATGTCCGACATCACGGCCGCCCTGGGCATGGAGCTGTTCGACCGCGCGCTCCTGGCCGCAGACTCCGTCCTGGTGCCGGCCGAGCTGGATCTCGCCGGGCTGCGCGCCCGGTCCCGTACCAGCCCCGTTCCCTCCCTCCTGCGCGGACTCGTCCCCAGCCGGCGGCGGGTCGCGAGCGGTGCCACCGCGCACGCCGGCGGCGACTGGGCCCAGCGGCTGGCCGCTCTCGGTCCGGCCGAGCAGGAGAAGTCCCTGCTCGACCTGATCGGCGGCCACGCCTCGCAGGTCCTCGGTCACTCCGCCCGGGACCAGGCCGACGCGTCCCGCCCCTTCCGCGACATCGGATTCGACTCCCTCACCTCGGTGGAGTTCCGCAACCGGCTGAGCGCCGAGACCGGCCTCCGGCTGCCCGCGACGCTCCTCTACGACCACCCGAACCCGCAGGACCTCGCCGGGCACCTGCGGTCCGAACTCCTCGGCGCGCGGTCCGACGACTCGGGCACCCCGGCGGGGACGCCGGCCGCCCCGGACGAGCCCCTCGCGATCGTCGCCATGGGCTGCCGCTTCCCCGCCGGGGTGAACAGCCCCGAGGACCTCTGGGAGCTGCTCGCCGCGGGCACCGACGCGATCACCGACTTCCCCGCCGACCGCGGCTGGGACCTCGACGCCCTCCACGACCCCGACCCCGACCACCCGGGCACGACCTACACCCGGCGCGGCGCCTTCCTCGACGACGCGGCCGGCTTCGACGCCGACTTCTTCGGGATCTCGCCGCGCGAGGCGCTGGCCATGGACCCCCAGCAGCGGCTGCTCCTGGAGACGTCCTGGGAGACCTTCGAGCGCGCCGGGATCGACCCGACGACCCTCCGGGGCAGCGACATCGGCGTCTTCGCCGGGGTCAACACCCAGGACTACGCGCTGCGTCTGCACCTGACGCCCGAACCGGTCGAGGGACACCGCATCACCGGTGCGTCCAACGCCGTCGTCTCCGGCCGCATCTCGTACTTCCTCGGCCTGGAAGGCCCGGCGGTGACGCTGGACACGGCCTGCTCCTCGTCCCTGGTCGCCCTGCACCTGGCCGCGCAGTCGCTGCGCTCGGGCGAGTGCTCCCTGGCCCTGGCCGGCGGCGTCACCGTCATGACCGGGACGGACGCGTTCGTCGACTTCTCGCGTCAGCGCGGCCTGTCCGTGGACGGCCGCTGCAAGCCCTTCGCCGCCGCGGCGGACGGTACGGGCTGGGCCGAGGGCGTCGGCATGCTGCTCCTGGAGCGGCTGTCGGACGCGGTGCGCAACGGGCGTCGGATCCTCGGAGTCGTACGGGGATCGGCGGTGAACCAGGACGGCGCGTCGAACGGTCTGACCGCGCCCAACGGTCCGTCCCAGCAGCGGGTGATCCGCCGCGCCCTCACCAACGCGGGGCTGACCGCCGCCGACGTGGACGCGGTGGAGGCGCACGGGACGGGAACCCAGCTGGGCGACCCGATCGAGGCGCAGGCGCTGCTCGCCACCTACGGGCAGGGACGGACGACCGACGAGCCCCTGTGGCTGGGCTCCATCAAGTCGAACATCGGGCACACGCAGGCCGCCGCCGGCGTCGCCGGTGTCATCAAGATGGTCATGGCGATGCGGCACGGCGTGCTGCCCCGCACGCTGCACGTCGACGAGCCGACGCCCCAGGTGGACTGGGCGGCCGGTGCCGTGGAACTCCTGACGGAGCCCCGTCCCTGGCCGGAGACGGACCGCCCCCGCCGGGCGGGCGTCTCGGGCTTCGGCGTCAGCGGCACCAACGCCCACGTCATCCTGGAGCAGGCCCCGGAGCCGGCGCCCGCCGGAAGCGACGGCGGGTCCGAGCCGTCAGGGCTGTCCGAACCGTCCGAACCATCCCGGCCGTCCGGGCCGTCCGAACAGTCCGGGCCGTCAGGGACCGCCCCCGACGCCCCGGCTGCCGTCACCGCCCCCACACCTCCCGCGCTCCCCTGGCCGGTCTCGGCGAAGAGCGCCGACGCGCTGCGGGCCCAGGCCGCCCGGCTGGCCGCCTTCGTGCGCGGGCGCACGGAGGCGAGCGCACTCGACCTCGCGCACGCCCTCGTCACCACCCGTACGACCTTCGAGCACCGCGCCGTGGTCGTCGCCGCAGGCGGCGACCGGGAGCACTTCCTCGCCGGTCTCGACGCCCTGGCAGCAGGCGATCCGCTCCCCGAGAACGTCGCCCTGAGCGACCGGAGCGGCGGCGGGCTCGCCTTCCTGTTCACCGGGCAGGGCAGCCAGCGGCTCGGCATGGGCCGCGAGCTGTACGAGCGGTATCCGGTGTTCCGGAGCGCCTTCGAGGCGCTGTGCACCGCCCTCGACCGGCACCTCGCCGGACACGTGGACCTCCCGCTCAAGGACGTGGTCTTCGCGGCTCCGGGTTCGCGGGCGGCCGGACTCCTCGACTCCACGGTGTACGCGCAGTCCGCCCTGTTCGCGGTCGAGACGGCGCTCTACCGCCTGTACGAGTCCTGGGGCGTCCGCCCCGACGTGCTCGCCGGCCACTCCATCGGCGAGCTGACCGCTGCCCACGCGGCGGGAGTGCTCTCCCTCGACGACGCCGCGGCCCTGGTGGCCGCGCGCGGCAGGCTGATGCAGGCCATGCCCGACGACGGCGTGATGATCGCCGTCGACGCGGCGGAGAACGACGTGCTGCCGTTCCTGGCAGCACGGCCCGGCGCCGTGGCCGTCGCGGCGGTCAACGGCACCTCCTCCGTCGTCCTCTCCGGCGACGCCGACGCGGTCACGGCCGTCGCCCGGGAACTCGCCGCCCAAAAACACCGGACCCGGCGCCTGCGGGTCAGCCACGCCTTCCACTCCCCACACATGGACGGGATGCTCGACCGGTTCCGCGAGGTCGTGGCAGGACTGACCCTGCTCCCGCCGACCGTCCCGGTCGTCTCCAACCTCACCGGAGCCCTGGCCACACCCGAGCAGCTCCGCTCGCCCGACTACTGGGTCGACCACGTCCGGGGAACCGTCCGGTTCCTCGACGGCGTCCGGGCGCTCCACGAGCAGCACGTGACCACGTTCCTCGAGCTGGGCCCGGGCGGCGTCCTCACCACACTCGCCCAGCAGGCCCTCGCCGACCGGTCCGCCACGGACCTGTCCTTCCTCCCCACGCTCCACCGGGCGGACGACGAGGCCGTCGCCGTCGTGACGGCACTCGGCCGACTGCACACCCGGGGCGTCCCGCTGAACTGGACCGCCCTGTTCGACGGCACCTCGCCCGCCCCGGTCGACGGCCTCCCGACGTACGCCTTCCAGCACGAGCGCTTCTGGCTGGACGCCGACGCCCGCGCCACCGACGCGGCCGGCCTCGGCCAGCGGACCGTCCCGCACCCCCTGCTGACCGCCGCCGTCGAACTGCCCGACACCGACGGCCTCGTCCTCACCGGGCGCCTGCGCACCATGCCGTCCCGCCCGGACGCCGTCCTCCTCGAAACCGTCCTGCGGGCGGCCGACGAGGCAGCCTGCGGAACGGTCGGCACCCTGCGCGTCGAGCAGCCGCTGCCCCACGGGGACGACCTCCTCCTCCGGGTCACCATCGGCGCCCCGACCACCGGCGCGGACGGCGCCCGCTCGATCGGCGTCCACACCCGCCCGGCGGCCGCCTCCGACGGCACCCCGTGGACCCGGCACGCCCTCGGAACCCTCGTGACGCCGGTCCAGGAACCGGTGTTCAGCCTGGCGCAGTGGCCTCCGGCCGACGCCGAACCCCTGGACGCCGACGGAACCGGCCCGGCATGGCGGCGCGGCGACGAGATCTTCACCGAGGTCACCCTCGACGAGGAACTCCGGGCGGAGGCCGACCAGTACGGCCTCCACCCCGCCCTGCTGGCCGCCGCCGTCCGACCGACGCTCCTGAGCGTCCTCGACGGGGTGTCCGCGCCGCGCACGCCCGCCGCCTACGACGACGTGGCCCTCCACGCCTCGGCCGCCACCCGGCTGCGCGTGCGCGCGGCGCACCTCGGCGGTGCCCGGTTCCGGATCGAACTGGCCGACACCGCCGGCCATCCGGTGGCATCCGTCGGATCGCTCTTGCTCCGCGCCGCGCTCCCGGCAGAGCCCGGGGCCACAGTCCCGGAGGCGAAGGAGGCGAAGGAGGCGACGGAGACGACGGGTTCGGTCAGGCCGACCACGCCCACCACGCCGACCAGGCCTGTCAGGCCGGTCGCGCGGACGGACGAGTCCTCCGACGCCGATTACGCCACCCGGCTCGCCGCCCTGTCCGACGCCGAACAGCACCGGGCCGTCCTCGAACTGGTCCGCACCCACGCCGCCGCCGTCCTGGGCCAGGCCCGGACCATCGAGACCACGAAGGACTTCCGGAGCCTCGGCTTCGACTCCCTCGCGGGACTCCGGTTCCGTGCGCGGCTGCAGACCGCCGTCGGCATCGACCTGCCGGCCACCCTCGTCTTCGACCACCCGACTCCCACGGCACTCGCGGACTTCCTCCGCGCGGAACTGCTCGGGGAGGATGCGGCCCCGACCGCCGACGCCGTGACGGGCTCCGCCGTGTACGACGCGGGTGAACCGATCGCGATCGTGGGCATGGCGTGCCGCTTCCCCGGCGGGGTGACGTCTCCGGAGGAGCTGTGGGACCTGGTCGCCTCCGGTGGTGACGGGATCTCCGGCTTCCCGGTGAACCGTGGCTGGGACCTGGAGAACCTCTACCACCCGGACCCGGATCACGCGGGCACGAGTTACGCCCGTGAGGGCGGCTTCCTGCACGATGCCGACGGGTTCGACGCCTCGTTCTTCGGCATCTCGCCGCGCGAGGCGCTGGCGATGGACCCGCAGCAGCGGCTGATGCTGGAGATCTCCTGGGAGGCCTTCGAGCGGGCCGGTATCGATGCGGCCGCCTTGCGGGGCAAGCCCGTCGGCGTCTTCACCGGCCTGGTCAACCACGAGTACACCACCCGTCTGAACACGGCCCCCGACGGCATCGAGGGCTACCTGATGACCGGCGGCATCGGCAGCATCGTGTCCGGCCGCGTCTCCTACTTCCTCGGCCTCGAAGGCCCCGCCGTCACCGTCGACACCGCCTGCTCGTCGGCCCTCGTCGGCATGCACCTGGCCGCCCAGTCCCTCAGGTCGGGCGAATCCTCCCTGGCACTGGCCGGTGGCGTGACGGTGATGGCCACGCCGGACGCCTTCGTCGCCTTCTCACGCCAGCGAGGCCTCTCCGTGGACGGCCGCTGCAAGCCCTTCGCGGCTGCGGCGGACGGCACGGGCTGGGCCGAGGGCGCGGGTGTGCTGCTCCTTGAGCGTCTTTCGGACGCGGTACGGAACGGGCGGCGGATCCTGGGTGTCGTACGGGGCTCCGCCGTGAACCAGGACGGTGCGTCCAACGGTCTCACCGCGCCCAGCGGTCCCTCTCAACAGCGGGTGATCCGTGCGGCGTTGGCAAACGCGGGTCTCGCGGCGGCGGACGTCGACGCGGTGGAGGCCCACGGCACGGGCACCTCCCTGGGCGACCCGATCGAGGCGCAGGCCCTGCTGGCCACCTACGGACGGGGCCGTGATGCCGAACAGCCGCTGTGGCTGGGCTCGTTGAAGTCCAACATCGGGCATTCCCAGGCTGCCGCCGGTGTGGCCGGTGTCATCAAGATGGTGATGGCGATGCGGCACGGCGTGCTGCCGCAGACCCTCCATGTCGACGAGCCGACCCCGCAGGTGGACTGGACGACGGGGGCCGTCGAGCTCCTGACCGAGGCCCGGTCCTGGCCCGAGTCCGACCGTCCGCGCCGGGCGGGCGTCTCCTCCTTCGGCGTCAGCGGCACCAACGCCCACGTCATCCTGGAGCAGGCCCCCGAGCAGCAGCTCCCCGCCGGCGCGACCGGCGAGCTGGACGAGGGACCCGTTCCCCTGGTCATCGCCGCCCGGGGCGCCACCGGAATCGCCGCACAGGCCGAGGAGTTGGCGCGCTTCCTGCGGCAGAACGCGGACGTGGACCTGAGGGACGCGGCGCGTGCGCTCGTACGGACCCGGGGTGCTCTGTCGGAACGCGCGGTGATCGTGGCGGGCGACCGGGACGAGGCGCTGGCCGGGCTTGAGGCCTTGGCGCGGGGCGGGTCCGCAGCCGGTGTGGTCACCGGAGAGGTCGCGGACGGGGGCCGGCTGGCGGTCCTGTTCACGGGGCAGGGGAGCCAGCGGGTCGGGATGGCCAAGGGCCTGTACGACCGCTTCCCCGTGTTCCGGGAGGCGTTCGACGCGGCGTGCGCGGCGCTGGACGCGCGGCTGGCCGGGCATGTGGAGCGGTCTGTCGCGGATGTCGTGTTCGGGGCGGGCGAAGGCGCCCTGGACCAGACGGTGTTCACGCAGGCCGGCCTGTTCGCGGTGGAGGCGGCGTTGTTCCGGCTGGTGGAGTCCTGGGGTGTCCGCCCCGACTTCGTCGGCGGCCACTCGGTGGGCGAGCTGACGGCCGCGCATGTGGCGGGGGTGCTGTCCCTGGAGGACGCGGCGACGCTCGTCGCCGCTCGGGGGCGGCTGATGCAGGCGCTGCCGTCCGGCGGTGCCATGGTGTCGGTGGCCGCCCCCGAGGACGTCGTCCGTCCGCTCCTCACCCCTGGTATCGACATCGCCGCCGTGAACGGCCCGCTCTCCGTCGTGATCTCCGGCGACGAGCAGGAAGCCCTCGCCGCAGCCGAGGAGCTCGCCGCGCAGGGTGTGAAGACCCGACGGCTGTCGGTCTCGCACGCCTTCCACTCGGCGCTGATGGAGCCGATGCTGGAGGAGTTCGGGTCCGTCGTGAAGGATCTGGACTTCCGGCCCCCGAAGATCGCGCTGGTCTCCAACGTCACCGGGGAGATCGCGGATCCCGACCTCCACACCCGCCCCGAGTACTGGGTCGACCACATCCGCGCCACCGTCCGATTCGCCGACGGTGTGCGGGCGTTGGAAGGCGCCGAGGTGGCCACCTTCCTGGAGCTCGGCCCCGACGCGGTCCTGTCGGCGATGGGCGCGGACTGTGTGACGGGCGACGGAGCCGTCTTCGTACCGTCGTTGCGCCGTGACGGCGACGAGGTGCGCTCGCTCGTGTCCGCCCTGGGCGGTCTGCACGTGCGGGGTGCGTCGGTCGACTGGCGGCCGCTGCTCGGCGAAAGCGAGGGCTGGCCGGTGGAGTTGCCGACGTACGCCTTCCAGCGACAGCGCTACTGGATCGAGGACGCCGAGTCCGAGGGTCCGGCGCGGGACGCCGACGAAGCGAGCTTCTGGGAGGCCGTCGAGAACGAGGACCTGGACGCCCTGGCCAAGACGCTGGGTATCGGGTCCGTCGACGGACAGCACGAGCGCGACGCGATGGGCGCCGCTCTCGGTGTACTGGCGTCCTGGCGGCGCGGTCGCGAACGGGCGGGCCGGATGGACCGGCTCCGCTACCGCGTGTCCTGGTCTCCGGTCGCGCAGCCGCCCTCGGCCGCTCCGGTCGGGACGTGGCTCGTGGTCGTACCCGCGGGACCCGACTCCGCCCGTGACGCCGACGGCAGCCCCGTCGCACGGACCGTGCGCGCCCTGGAAAGCCAGGGCCTGCGCCTCCGGCGGCTCCCCTTCACCGCCGCCGAATCCGACGGCTTCGCCGCCGTCGTGCGCGCGGCCCGGTCGGAGGAAGGGAAGGTGGCCGGCGTCCTGTCGCTGCTGGCCCTGGACTCCCGGACGAGCTCGGGGTCCGAGGTGCTGACCGAAGGCAGCGCCGCCACCCTGGCACTGCTGCGGACGCTCGGTCGGCTTCCCGCCGGGATTCCGGTCTGGTGCGCGACCAGCGGTGCGGTCAGCGTGGGCCCGTCCGATCGCCTGCGGGCGCCGGAGCAGGCGCTTGTATGGGGTCTCGGGCAGGCCGTGGCGCTGGAGCATCCCGATCGGTGGGGTGGTCTGGTCGATCTGCCGGAGACGCTGGACGACCGGACCGCGCAGCAGCTGATCGGCGTGCTGACCGGGGCGGGCGGGCAGGACCAGGCGGCCGTGCGGTCGGCGGGGCTCCTTGCCCGGCGGCTGAGGAACAGTCCGTTGCGCGGAGAGCCGTCGCAGCGGGACTGGCGGCCGCGTGGCACCGTCCTCGTCACCAACGGTACGGAGGGGCTGGGCCGGCACACCGCGAAGTGGCTGGCGGAGGCCGGCGCGGGGCATCTCGTACTGACCGCGGAGACGGGTCGGGACGACACGCCGCAGGTGCGGGAACTCGTGGCGGAACTGGCCGCGTCGGGAGCCGGGGTGACCGTGTCCACGGCAGACGTCTCGCGCCGCGAAGGGGTCGCCGAGCTGCTCGCCCTGACGGAGGGGCTGCCCGAGCTGACCGGGGTCGTGCACACGGCGGATCTCGCGGGGACGATGCCGGTCGTGGCGACCGGTCCCGCCGAGCTGGCCGAGGTGGTGAGGGCGAAGGCCCACGCCGCGCTCCATCTGGACGAGTCGCTCGGTGACCGGCCGCTCGACCTGTTCGTCACCTTCTCCTCCGTCGCCGGTGTCTGGGGCGGTGGCGGGCAGGGTGCGGCCGGTGCGGTCAGCGCCTACCTCGACGCGCTGGTCGAGCGCCGGCGGGCCCGTGGCCTGCGGGCGACCTCGCTGGCCTGGGGCGTCATCGAGGAGATCGGCGTGGCGGCCGACCCCGCGATCCAGGAGCAGCTGCGCCGCCGCGGCGTCCTGGCGCTCACGCCCGGTCAGGCGATGGGGGCGCTGGAAGCGTCGGTCCGGTACGACGACGGGGTCGTCGCGGTGGCCGACATCGACTGGCCGGCCTTCGTGCCCGCCTTCACGTCCTCCCGTCCCAGCCCGCTGCTCGGCGAGCTGCCCGAGGTGCGGAAGGTGGCCGAGGCGGCGGCCGCGCTGGCAGAAGAGGAGGCCGAGGCGGGTTCGCAGCTGGTACGGAGCCTGGCGGACGCCACCGAGGCCGAGCAGACCCGCATCCTCATGAAGCTGGTCCGCGAGCGGTCGGCGGAGGCGCTCGGCCACTCGGGCCTTGAGGAGGTCAAGCCCCGGCGGGCCTTCCAGGAGATGGGCTTCGACTCGCTGGCGGCCATCACCCTGCGCAACGCCCTGTCGGCGGCCACCGGAGGCACCCTCCCGGCCACGGTCATCTTCGACTACCCGACGCCGATGGCGCTCGTCGGGTACCTGCGCGAGCAACTGGTCGGGGGAGTCGGGGAAGTCGGGGGAGTCGGGGCCGAAGGCTCCGAAACCGCAGACCCCGACGCGCCTCACCGGGCCGTGGTCTCCGATCCGGCGGCCGACGAACAAGAGCTGGAACTCATCGACGAGATGAGCGTGACGGACCTGGTGGCGCGGGCCCTCGGCAACACCCAGACGTGATCGACAGCGGAACAGCAGCGGAATACGGCTCGTGATCGAAAACGGAAAGACGCGGAAAGAAGAGGACGCCATGGATGCTCAGAACGGGCAGATCATCGATGCCCTGCGTGCTTCGGTGAAGGAGAACGCACGCCTGCAGCAGCAGTACGACCGGGTGGTCGCCGCCAACTCCGAGCCGATCGCGATCGTCGGGATGGCGTGCCGCTACCCCGGCGGGGTGACCTCGCCGGAGGAGCTGTGGAATCTCGTCGTCTCCGGTGGTGACGGGATCACGGAGTTCCCGGTGAACCGCGGCTGGGACCTGGAGAACCTCTACCACCCGGACCCCGACCACGCGGGCACGAGTTACACCCGTGAGGGCGGGTTCCTGCACGACGCGGACGGGTTCGACGCCTCGTTCTTCGGCATTTCGCCGCGCGAGGCGCTGGCGATGGACCCGCAGCAGCGGCTGATGCTGGAGACCTCCTGGGAGGCCCTGGAGCGGTCGGGCATCGACCCGGCCTCGCTGCGCGGCAAGCCCGTCGGCGTCTTCACCGGCATCGCGTTCCACGACTACGGCGCCGACCTGCACGAACTCCCCGACGGACTCGAAGGGTTCATCCTCACCGGCGGCGCCGGCAGCGTGCTCTCCGGCCGCGTGTCCTACCTCCTCGGCCTCGAAGGCCCCGCCGTCACCGTCGACACCGCCTGCTCCTCCTCGCTGGTGACCCTGCACCTGGCCACCCAGTCGCTGCGGTCCGGTGAGTCCTCCCTCGCCCTGGCCGGCGGCGTCACCGTCATGGCGGCCTCGGACGCCTTCGTCTGGTTCTCGCGCCAGCGCGGTCTGGCGCTCGACGGGCGCTGCAAGTCGTTCGCCGCGTCCGCCGACGGCACGGGCTGGGCCGAGGGCGCGGGTGTGCTGCTCCTTGAGCGTCTTTCGGACGCGGTACGGAACGGGCGGCGGATCCTGGGTGTCGTACGGGGCTCCGCCGTGAACCAGGACGGTGCGTCCAATGGTCTCACCGCGCCCAACGGTCCTTCCCAACAGCGGGTGATCCGGGCCGCGTTGGCCAATGCCGGCCTCGCGGCCACGGAGGTCGACGCGGTCGAGGCGCACGGCACCGGGACGTCACTCGGAGACCCGATCGAGGCACAGGCACTGCTCGCCACCTACGGCCAGGGGCGCGACCCCGAACAGCCGCTGTGGCTGGGCTCGTTGAAGTCCAACATCGGGCACGCGCAGGCCGCCGCCGGTGTGGGCGGTGTGATCAAGATGGTGATGGCGATGCGGCACGGCGTGCTGCCCCGCACCCTGCACGTGGACGAGCCGACCCCGCAGGTGGACTGGACCGCGGGTGCCGTCGAGCTTCTGACCGAGGCCCAGCCCTGGCCCGAACTGGACCGTCCCCGCCGGGCCGGCGTCTCCGGTTTCGGCGTCAGCGGCACCAACGCCCACGTGATTCTGGAGCAGGCCCCCGAGCAGCAGCCTCCCAGCGGCACCACCGGCGCCCTCACGGGCGGGCCGGTCCCGCTGGCCCTCTCCGCGCGCGGAAAGGCGGGACTCGCCGGGCAGGCCGAGGAGTTGGCGCGCTTCCTGCGGCAGAACGCGGACGTGGACCTGAGGGACGCGGCGCGGTCCCTCGTACGGACCCGGAGTGCTCTGTCGGAACGCGCGGTCGTCGTGGCGGGCGATCGGGACGAGGCGCTGGCCGGGCTTGAGGCCCTCGCGCGGGGCGAGTCCGCGCCCGGCCTGGTCGCGGCCACGGCGGTGGAGGACGGACTCCTCGCCGTCCTGTTCACGGGGCAGGGGAGCCAGCGGGTCGGGATGGCCAAGGGCCTGTACGACCGCTTCCCCGTGTTCCGGGAGGCGTTCGACGCGTCCTGCGCGGCGCTGGACGCGCGGCTGGCCGGCGAGGTGGATCTCGCGGTCGCGGATGTCGTCTTCGGTGCGGAGGACGCCCCGCTGGATCAAACGGTGTTCACGCAGGCCGGCCTGTTCGCGGTGGAGACGGCGTTGTTCCGGCTGGTGGAGTCCTGGGGTGTCCGCCCCGACTTCGTCGGCGGCCATTCGGTGGGCGAGTTGACGGCCGCGCATGTGGCGGGGGTGCTGTCCCTGGAGGACGCGGCGACGCTCGTCGCCGCTCGGGGGCGGCTGATGCAGGCGCTGCCGTCCGGCGGTGCCATGGTGTCGGTGGCCGCCCCCGAGGACGTCGTCCGTCCGCTCCTCACCCCTGGTATCGACATCGCCGCCGTGAACGGCCCGCTCTCCGTCGTGATCTCCGGCGACGAGCAGGAAGCCCTCGCCGCAGCCGAGAAGCTCGCCGCGCAGGGAGTGAAGACCCGCCGCCTGTCCGTCTCGCACGCCTTCCACTCGGCGCTGATGGAGCCGATGCTCGAAGAGTTCCGGGCCGTCGCCGAGACCCTGACCTTCCACCCCCCGACCGTGGAGATGGTCTCCAACGTCACCGGGGAGATCGCGGATCCGGACCTCCTCACCCGTCCCGAGTACTGGGTGGAGCACATCCGGGCCACCGTGCGATTCGCCGACGGCGTGCGGGCGTTGGAAGGCGCCGAGGTGGCCACCTTCCTGGAGCTCGGACCGGACGCCGTCCTGTCGGCCATGGGACCCAACTGCCTCACCGGCAGGACCGCGGCCTTCGTACCCTCCCTGCGTGCCGCCGAGGACGACGTACGAGCCCTGCTGGAAGCCATGGCCGGACTGCACGTGCGCGGTGGCGCCCTCGACTGGGATGCCCTGCTCGGCGAAGCCAAGGGCTGGCCGGTGGAGTTGCCGACCTACGCCTTCCAGCGTCAGCGCTACTGGCTCGAAGGGACCGGTGCCTCCGCGGACGCCGCGGGACTCGGGCTCGGAGCCGTCGACCATCCGCTGCTCGGCGCGCTCGTCGAGGTCCCGGGGTCGGACGGCATGCTGTTCAGCTCCCGTCTCTCCCTGCGCACGCACCCGTGGCTCGCCGATCACGCGGCGGCCGGGACCGTGCTCGTGCCCGGCACGGCCTTCGTCGAGCTGGTCGTACGAGCCGGTGACGAGGTCGGCTGCGGGCTGCTGGCCGAGCTGGTGATCGAGGCCCCGCTGACCCTTCCGGAGCAGGGCGGTGTCCAGCTCAGGGTGGAGGTCGGCGAGGCCGATGAGGCCGGGCAGCGGACCGTCCGGGTCCACTCCCGCCGAGAGGACGCCGGACAGGGCTCGCCGTGGACGCGGCACGTCTCCGGCAGTCTCGCCCCGGACGTCACCGCCCCCGGCTTCGAACTGACCCAGTGGCCGCCCGCGGGCGCGGTCCCGGTCGAGAACGCGGCCGCCGGGGCGTACGAGGAGCTGGCCGCCACCGGCTACGGCTACGGCCCCGCGTTCCAGGGCCTGCGGACCGTGTGGACCCGGGGCGAGGAGCTCTTCGCCGAGGTCACCCTGCCCGAAGAGGCCGGTGCCACCGACGGGTACGCGCTCCACCCGGCCCTGCTCGACGCCGCCCTGCACACCAGCGTCTTCAAGGACGGTGCGGACCAGCGGCTCGTGCTCCCCTTCGCGTGGACGGGCGTACGGGTGTACGCGGCCGGCGCCTCCGCCCTCCGCGTCCACGTGACGCCCCAGGGACCCAACGCCTTCCGGGTCCTCCTCGCCGATGCCGACGGCGTCCCGGTGGCGGCGGTGGACTCGCTGGTCACCCGCCCCGTGGCCGCCGGAGTGCTGGACCGGGCCACGGCGGAGGCCCCGGCCGCCGACCGGATGTTCCGGGTGGTGTGGGAGCGGCTGCCGCTGAAGCCCTCGGGCCCGGCCCTGACCCCGGTCCCCGTCGCCCGTGCCGAGGACCTGTCCGCACCGGCCGCGCGCGCCGCCGGCGTACTCCTCCTCGACCTCACCGGCGGACCTGCCGACACCGACGCCGACGGGGTACGGGAGCTGTCCACCCGCGTCCTGGAACTCGTCCAGGCCTGGCTGGCCGACCCCGGCCTGGAGGACGCGCGCCTCCTCGTCGCGACCCACGCGGCGGTCGGCGTCGAGCAGGACGGCGAGCTGGTCGACCTGGCCGGCGCGGCCGTCCTGGGTCTGTTGCGGTCCGCGCAGGCCGAGAACCCGGGCCGGATCGTCCTCGTCGACACCGACGGCAGCCCGGCCTCGCACGCCCTCCTCCCGGCACTGCTCGCCACGGATGAGCCCCAGTTCGCCGTCCGCGACGGTGTCGCGTACGTCCGCCGGCTGGCCCGTACGGCATCGGCCGGGGCCCTGGCCCTGCCCGCCGACGAGTCGGCGTGGCGCCTGGCGGCGAGTCCGGACGGCACGTTGGAGAACCTGCCGCTCGTTCCGGCCCCCGAAGCGCTGCGCGCGCTCGCCCCCGGCGAGGTCCGCATCGAGATGCGGGCGGCGGGCCTCAACTTCCGCGACGTGATGATCGGCCTCGGCATGTACCCCAACCCGGCGGCCACCGTCGGCATGGAGGGTGCGGGCACCGTCGCCGAGGTGGGACCCGGCATCGAGGACCTCGCCGTCGGCGACCGCGTGATGGGCCTCTTCCCCTCCGCCGTCGGCCCGTACGCGGTCGCCGACCGGCGGACGGTCGTCCGGATCCCGTGCGGCTGGTCCTTCGAGCAGTCGGCGTCGGTCCCGGTCGCGTTCATCACCGCCTACTACGCCCTCCACGACCTCGCCGGTCTGAAGGCGGGCCAGTCGGTCCTCGTGCACGCCGCCGCCGGTGGCGTCGGCATGGCCGCCGTGCAGGTGGCCCGCCACCTCGGCGCCGAGGTGTTCGCCACCGCGAGCCCCGCGAAGTGGGAGGCGGTCGAGGCGAACGGGGTCGCGGGGGACCGGGTCGCGAGTTCGAGGACCCT
>NZ_JBHJQI010000083.1:0-35877 GCF_042262805.1 Streptomyces sp. NPDC056361 | reverse complement strand
GGCTTCCCCTTCGCAAGAGGGGGAGCCGGGGCCCGCGTCGTTGTGCGTCTACCGCCGCTCGGTGCCTGCCGTTCAGGCGGCGCCGGGTCAGGCGCCCTGGGTGGAGAAGTGGCCGGCGGCGGCCGCGACGAACCGGTCCGCGGCCGCGAGCGCGTGCGCCCGCAGCACGTCGAGGGCCTTGTCGTCCGGGGCGTCGCGCAGCGCGTACGTGGCGCGTGTCGCTGCATCGGCGACCGTGGTCAGGCTGGGGATCAGGATGGAGACCGTGACCATCGGCGCCTCGACGGCGGACCGGGTGGCGTGCGACTCGGCCCGGGCCGCGGCGAAGACCCCAGGGGCGGCTCCAGCGAGCCGAAGGCCCTCACGGACGGCCATGGCCCGGCGGTGAGAGGCGAGGGCGGAGGCGAAGGCGGTCACGGCCGCCAACTCCTTGTCCCGGCGCTGTTCCTGCCGGGCCGCATCCAGGCTCGCGCGGGTGGTGCGGTGCTGGATCGCCCCGGCGACGATCGCGCCGAGCAGCGTCCCCAGGACGGCGAGCAGGGTGCTCAGCACGAGCCCTCCCCGCCGGCGGCCGCGAGGGAGACGACCGAGTCGCGCCGGTCGTCCCAGCCCGTGCAGTGGGCGGTCTGGCGACCGTCGTTCTGCCACCGGACGACGATCTGCCACGACGGCCAGGTCTCGCGCGGTCCCCGGTCGATCTCGACGACCTCGTACTCCTCGCCGTTGACGCCGACCCGGTAGCGTCCCCCGACGCGGCGGGGACCGACCTGGAGGTTGACGAACTCCTCGTGGGTCATCGCGAAGCCCTCCTCGTCACCGATCAGTTCGGCGGGGATCTCGCAGCCGCACTCGTTGCAGGTCTCGCAGCGCTGCGGGCTCACCGTCCCGCAGGCGGCGCACGTCCACGAGGGGTGCTGGCAGAAGTGGCAGGTGTCGTAATGCGGCGGGTTGCTCTCCCCGCAGACGCAGGTCCACGCACGCCGCTCGCGCAGCGCGGTGGCGACGTCTTCCAGATACGTGCCCATCGGGCTCCTTTCGGTGGGGGCAGTTGGCCCCGCCCCCTGGTGTGGTCTTTCTGGCCAGATAAACCGCGAGCTCCGGCGCTCCCTCAGGGAGGGTTGGAGCTCGCGTTGTTGTGCGTTCCTCCCGCCGTGCCGCATCCGGTGCAGCAGCAGCGGCCAAGGGGTCAGGAGGACAGGGTGTCCCGGGCCGCGTCGAGGATCGCGTCGTGGTCGAAGGCGAGCGGCGGCAGGCTGTCGTACGGCCACCAGTCGGCCTTGGTGGCGTCGTCGCCCGCGGCGGCCGTGGTGTCGGCGGGGACGACGGCGAGGTAGGCCACGGTGACGTACCGGCCTCGCGGATCGCGGTCGGGGGCGTCCCACGTGCCGATCTGCCGCAGGGTGGCGGGGTCCACCAGAACGCCCGCCTCCTCGGCGAGCTCCCGCGCGGCCGCCTGGCGGCTGGTCTCACCGGCGTCCACATGACCACCCGGCAGCGCCCAGCGGCCCTTGAAGGGGTCCCAGCCCCGCTCGATGAGCAGGACCCTGCCGTCCTCGGTGGCGACCACCACGTCGGCCGTGAGGCGGATGCTCTCGAACGTCTCGGTCTCGGTCATGTCGGTTCCTCTCGAAGGTGCTCGGTGGACGGATGCGGCAGGAGCCCGCGGAGTTCAGTCGGAGACGGCGCGCAGGCGCCGGCGGCGCCGCGGCGGAGGGTTGCCCGGGTCGGGCCAGTCGTCGGCGGCCAGCCCGTACGAGGGCGGCTTCCAGGTGGCCGGGGCGTAGTGGCGGTAGACCTTCTCCCAGGGCGCCTTGAAGTACGAGGGCAGCAGGCCGCCCCGGTTGGGGATCGGCTCCGGGGCCGCCTCGTTCTGCTCGCGCACCTGCTCGGCGACCCGCTTGGCGTCGTCGAGGTGGCGCTTGCAGAACCAGTGCGGGATCGTCCAGCCGGTGCGCGGATCGAGCTCAAGCACCTTGTGGTGGGAGTTCGCCCCGCAGACGCCCTCCGCGTTCCGGTGGTCGACGGGGGGCGGGGAGAAGCCCCCCGAGGCGTGCAGGAGCGGCGTGGGCGGCGGCCGCAGGAGCACCGCGGTGCTTTCCTCCGGTTCGGTGACCTTGATGCGGGGCCGGTAGACGTACGGGCGCAGGCGGGGCGCCTCGCACCCCGGGGCGCCGCCCGGGCCCCAATCGCCCGCCGCGTCGGGCGGCTCGTAGCGGGGCGCGTCATCGGCGACAAGGGCGTCGAACAGGGGGCGGCCCGTCGCCGAACTCCGGCCCAGGGCCCGGGCGGCGGTGCTCAGCACCCGCCCGGGCTCGCCCGGGGCGACGAAGAGGGCGTACGCGACGGCGAGCAGGAGCTCCCGCGCCGGCGGGGCGGCCCGCCGGTCGCCGTAGATCCGGTGAGTGGTCTCCGCGTACGTCTCCGCCCGGTCCAGGCGCGGGGCGGCGGCGGCCGCGCTCACCCGGAGACCGGCCGCACATGGATCGGGATGTGGATCTCCCCGCCGCCGCAGTCGAAGTCGGCCCACTCGTGCTCGGGGGCGAGCACCCACCCGTTGTCCGTCGCGGCGCGCACCGATTCCCGGACCGCCTCGGTCCTGCTGGCGTAGTCCCCGAGGCTCACGGACGCCAGCGGCCTCCCCAGGTCGGAGGTGTAGGTGTCCACCGACGCCCCCCACGTGTCGGCCTCGATGTGCATGATCAGGAGGTGCGTGGCCTCCAGACCGGCCCGGGCGGCGAGTTCGAGGTAGCGCAGGTGATCGGTCTGCATCACCAGCCCCTCGTACCCGGGGAAGTAGTTGCCGAGGTTCTCGTGCGCCTCCTGGTCGCCCTCCTGCGCCTTGCGCAGTACGGCGACGGCATCCGCGATCCGCTCGGGGTCAAGGGCGTCGTCCATGGACATGGTTGCTCCTGCCGCTGCGGGATCGAAGTCGGGCATGTCGTGCACCTCGGCGAAGCCCTCCCGGAGCAGGGCTTCCGGAGTGGCCTCTTGGGCAAGGCCGTGCTGCCAGCGCAGCGTGGCCTCGGGGACACGACGGTCGTCCGCCCGCAGCGCGTTGCGGGCCAGGCAGGTGTCGAGGTCGACCGGGAAGCGCAGAGCGAAGGCCCCGCGCCCGTGGCGACGGGCCAGCTCCAGGAGGCCCGCGCGGACCTGCGGCTCCACGTTCGTGGAATCGACGAACACCGCGCGGCCGGCGGCCAGGTGCTCGTCCAGCAGACTGTTCTGCCGGGCGACGGCGGCCGGGGTCACCGACTGGTCGCCCGCGTTGCCCCCGCTGATTTCGCGGCGCAGCTCGTCCAGGCACACCACGGCATCTACCGGGAACCAGGCGGCGGCTGTCGACTTGCCCGAACCGGCGGGCCCGACGGCGACGAAGAGCGGGCGGGGCTCCAGCTGCGGCCGGTTGTTCTCCGTGGTGTCGTTCATCCCTGTGCCTTTCCGGTGTTCTCCGGCGCGACCTGCGGATCGCTGTCCGTGCCGTTGTTGTGGTCGTCGTCCTCGGCCAGCCGCTGGAGCACGGCGGCCACCGTGACCGCCGGGTCGAGCGCCATGGCGTCGAGCAGCGGCTGATGCAGCGCCTTGTAGCCGGTCTCGAAGCCGGTGTGGAACCGGCAGGGGTCCGAGGCCTCGGAGCAGGCGCCGCAGTTCTCCCAGTCGGTGTCGTACGGCTCGATCTCCACCCGCTCGTGCTGCTCGGACGGCACCAGGCGGAAGGCGGCCTCAGGGCGGAAGACGCCGAGCTCGCGCTGCGGCCAGTCCTGCGGGAGCTCCCGTACGTGCACGCCGAGGGCGGCCGCGACGGCGGGCTGGTGCTCGACCAGGCGGCGCCACAGGGTCTCCGCGGCGAGCGCGGGGTGGTCGAAGAGGCTCACAGCGTCGTCTCCTTGCTGCTCTGGGAGGCCCATTCGGCGGTCGCCTCGATGTCGACCTCCCCGCTGCCGTGGTACACGGTGACGCTCCCGTCGGCGTCCGTCTCGGTGTACGAGGGGAGGTCGGAGTCACGGTCCGGGTCGTCCGTGCCGTACGTACGTCGGCAGCACGCGGGGCAGCGCCACAGGGCTTCGCCCTCCGCCTCGAAGGGCTGAGTCGCAGCCGGGCACTCCGGGCACAACGGCGCCGAGAGCAGGAGATGGGGCCGGTTGCCCCGCAGCTCGCGGACCGACCACCCGTGCTCACGCAGCAGGTCGGCGTACGCGGACACGAGCACGTACTCCTCCGCCGCCGCGTCGGCGAACGACAGCCCGTTCAGGACGCTCGGGAAGACGGTGCGGTGGCTCACGCGCACCTGCGCGGCGCCGGGGAGGCCGGAGCTGCACAGGAACCCGGCGGTGGCCACCTTGCCCGTCGCGTCGAACGTCGCGGCCGGGTGGCGGGTCAGGAGCAGAGCGCGCGCGGCCGAGGTCATCACCTCGTCGGGGTCGGGGGCGCCAATCTGCTGCGTCTGTGACATGGGCGTTCCTCCTCTACTTGGGGTTGAAGATGCGGTCGAAGGCCTCGCGGAAGATGGCCACGTTCTCGGCGGTCATCCGGTAGGCGATGGCCTTCTCCCAGCTGGTGTGGTTGGGGTCGTAGTGCGGGTAGATCGGGGCTTCGAGCCCCGTGGGCCACCACTTCCGGCGCTCGCCGCGGCCGACCGCGCGGGACAGGGCGATGGTCGGGCCGCGCAGCTTTCCGCCGAAGGCCGCGCGCAGCTCCTCGGCGTTCTTGTCGCCGTCTGCCTCCACGACGAGACGTGCGAAGGTGAGCCCGTTGGCCGGCAGCGAGGCGAGGTACTGCACGGCCCGCTCGACGTTCCACGCGGTGTCGACCGACACGGCGAGCTCCTCGCGGTGCTCGGCGAGCAGTTCGAGCAGCTTCCGCTCGAAGTCCGGGGAGGCGCCTTCGATGGTGATCTTCACGAAGGCCTCCGGTGAATTCTTGCCCGGTTCTTACATCCGTTCTGCATGGGAGGAGCATGCCGGAGCCGGGACCGGCCCGTCCAGACCCGGGGAGAATCTGGCCAGAATTCTGCACGAACGAGTGAACAGGCGCCTGTGGAGGTCGAGTTGAGCGGCCCGCGCCCACGCGAGAAGGGGCCCTGAACTGGTCTCGTGTCCAGTTCAGGGCCCCTGGGGGATGCTGCGGTGGTTCTCAGTCAGCCTCGGGCGCCAGCGCGCCGGCGAGGTCGGCGCCGATGCCGTAGCCAGGGCTGTCGTCCAGCAGCTGCTTCCTCGCGTTGTAGCGCTGGGTGGTGCGCGAGTCCTTGTGGTCGGCCCAGCTCTGCACCTTGTCGGGGCGGGCGTTCGGCTTGGCCAGGGCATGGGTGATGCCGTCGCCCTTGGCGCCGTGCGGACCGCGGACGGGCAGGCCAGCGCGACGGGCGAGCGCGGCGCACAGCCGCCAGACGGCCGGTTCGTCGAGCTGGGCGCCGGACGCCGTGCAGAACAGCCACCCCGTGGTGCGTCCGTCGAGGTAGTCCTGGAGCGCGTTCCAGGCCACCGGCGGAATGGGTTTCTTCCTCCGGCCGCCGCCCTTCATCTTCTCCAGATGCAGCACCCGGTGACCCTGGTCCTCGCCGAGGTCCTCCACGCGGGCGTTGAGGAGGGAGTCGATGCGCAGGGCCAGGGTGTAGAGCATCAGCAGCAGGGCGTACGCGCGCTTGCGGTACGCGGCGATGCGGTGGTGGTCCCGGGCGGTGGCCACGAGCGTCGCCCACTCGGCTTCGGTGTAGCCGGGCGTGGGCGAGTAGTCCGGATCCATCACCGGCCGCTGAACGGCGTCGAAGGGGTTCTTGACCCCCGAGTCGCTGACCTTGTCCCAGTAGGAGAAGAAGGAGGAGGCGGCCGAGAGGGCGTTGGCCCGCGAGGCGTCCGAGTACGGCGGGCCGCTGCGGACCATCTCGTTGCGCGCACCGCCCTTGACCCGGACCCAGGTTGGCGTCTGCTCCAGCCACAGCCGGAACGCATCAGCCAGGGCGAACTTCACGGCCATGGGGTGGGTGCCGTGCTCGCGGGCGAACTCCTCGAAGACCCGGAAGCCGCGGGCGTACGCGCGACGGGTGTTGTCCGAGCGCTGGTTCGCGATCCAGGCCCCGGCGAGCGGAGGCAGGACGTCGCCCTCGCCGTAGATGCCGACGAGATGGACGTAGAGCTTGCGCGCGTGCTCGGGCCAGAGCTCGCGCGGATCGCGGACGCCGGTCGACAGCTCTCCGGCCGGCGGGACGGGAACGAGCTCGGCCGCCATCCCCGAGCCCGGCATGTCGGGTGATTCACCTGATTGCGGGTCATTCTGATCCGGTGTCAGCATCCCGACAGGATAACTGTAATTATCCTGTGCGTTCGTTCCGGTCACTCCGGCGGGTGAATCCGGCCGAAGATGTCAGTAAAACCCTGACGCTGTCAGTCGTCAGGTCTAACCTGACGCTCATGGATGAGACGAACGAACAACCCGACGAGCGGGCCCGACCCCCGGCGCTGACTCCGGTCGACGAGGCGATGCTCGCCCGCGCCCACGCACTCATGCAGATCGTCGAGGCAGGGCTGCGCGACGTCTCCGAGCGCTACCGCGACGACGACCACGGCCGCGTGCTTCGCGACGCCCTGTTCATGCAGGGCCTCGTCGATGATCTGGTCAACAAGGCCGTCATCGCCGAGCGCGAGCGCGGAGCGAGCTGGACGGCTATCGGCAACGCCGCCGACATCTCCCGGCAGTCCGCCCACGAGCGGTGGAACACCAAGGTCGCCGCCTGGGTGCTGATGGGCCGCCAGCGCAGCGGCATCGGCCGCGGCGAGGCCGACCCGGTCCGCCACGCCCAGTACCTGGGTGAATGGCTGGACGCCCTGGTGGGCAAGGGCCGCGACGCCGTCAGCCGACTCCTGCCGTCCCTGTATGACGGGGCCGCCCGCCAGGAGGCCAACGACCGGCGCGCCGAGGTGAAGCGGCTCCGGGAGCGGACCGAGGAACTGCGCCGGGAGTGTGACGCCGCGTACACCGCGGTGATGGAGGCCGCTGGCACGGAGGCGGCCGAGGAGAAGCAGGCGGTCTGGGCCGCCCGGCACTTCGCCCGGGCCGAGGCCTTCGAGCGGCTCGCCGTCATCGAGGAGCCCGCCGCCGTCGAGCACCGCCGCACGGCCGCCACCCTGCGCTCCATCGCCGAGGACATCCTCCGCCGGGACGGACTCGACTCCGAGACCCCCGCCACCACACAGAAGGGAGCGCTCCAGTGACCGACCAGCCGAGCCGTGACGAAGTGCTCGCGCAGTCCGCGGCCGCCCTCGCACAGTTCAAGGAAGGCCTGCCCACCGCCCGCGAGGTCACCACCACCGGCGAGCTCGCCGCCATCCTCGCCGCCCTCCCGGCGGACACCCCGCTCTTCCTCGGAGAACACATCGTCGCCCGGCCGAACCTCTCCTACGGCACCGACGTCGTCCAGACACTGGTCGCCCACATCACCCCGAGCGCCGAGCCGACCGACCCCGACGACCTGGACAGCATCCACCGGATGATGCCCGCCCTTGGCCTGACCACGGTGTACGTCACCCAGGGCCAGGACGCCGGCGAAGAGTTCGAGCAGCACACCCTGCAACCCGTCGACTCGTGGGCCCGCGCCGAGGAACGCCTGCCAGACGGGGACCTGGACGGCGGTATCCGGGACGCCGCCGGCGCCGTTGCCAATATCGCGCGCCTGCTCGCCGAGGGCGCCGAGTTCATCCCGGACGACCACGACGCGCACGCCACCGTCCGCGTCGAGATCACCCGGCTTGAGGCCGCGGCCGAACGGCTCCGCAAGATCGCCCCCTTCGCACAGAAGGCCAGCGAATGACCAACGAGCCCGCGCAGGTCCACCCCGACCAGGGAGCCCTGTTCCCGCAGCCCAAGCCCCCGATCGTCATCGACTACGCCCGCGCCGACGGCGGCCCACTGACCGACGAGGACTTCGACAAGCTCCAGGAGCTCGCCCGCACCGCCTCCACCCTCCCCATCCCGCCGTCCGGAAAGGTCACCATCCGATGCCGCTGAACGTGCCCGTGACGCTCACGCTGCCGCCGGTAGACCGCTCCTTCACGGTGCACACCGACCGCCAGCGGTGGAGCGCCGAACAGCTCGCCACGGTGCCCGACGGCCGTGACTTCATGGAGAGGGCGGTCCGCAGGGGCGTCCGTGAGGCCGCCCTGAGCTGCGCATACGCCCAGTTCACCCCGGCGGAGGTCGTCACCGACCCGCACCCGGACGGGTCGGTGACGATGACCGGCCGCGTGCTGTGCGACGAGAGGGACTGCCACATCGCCGCACAGCGCCACCACTTCGACGACATCGAGTCGATCGAGGCCAAGGCCGCTGCCGACTGGGTCGCGCAGAAGGAACTCGACCTCGCCCCGGGTGAACTCGGCGTCGTACAGAAGCGCGCCCGCACCGACTGGGACCGGCGACAGTTCCGCGCGTCGCTCGGCTTCGCGCTGATCGGCGTGCTCTGCTCGGCCGCCGGCGGGGCCATGAGCAAGTACGACTACACCAAGCCGGAGGGGACCTCCCCCGGCACCCACATTGAGGTGTGGATCTGGCAGAACGTCGACTCCATCTGCAACCACCTTGCGTTCCCCGCGGTCGTCGCCGGAACGCTCCTCGTCCTGTTCGGCGCCATCCGCCTCGCCGTCACCAACGCCAAAGCCAAGTAGACCGGGAGGTCACCATGCCGCTGTCCGTACCGCTCTTCCTCGTACCGGGAGAGCCGAACCGCCACTACACCGTCCACCTGCACCGCGGCCGCTGGGACGTTGACGCGTTCAGTGTCGAGATCAGCGAAGGGCACCTCACGGCGCTGGCGGCCAACGTGCGCAAGGGATTGAACCTCGTGTCCGAGTGCGTCGCCGCCGAGCTCGCCGACGCCGATGTCGAGGTCTTCAAGAACCCCGACGGCTCCGCCGAGGCCGTGGCCCGCGTGCTGTGCACCGAGGAGGTGTGCGCCGCCGTCGCCGAGCAGTACCGCCGCGACGCCGACGAGGACGTCGAGGCCGAAGCCGCCCGCGCGTGGGCCGCCTCCCAGCTCCAGGGCCAGGCCGTGGAACTCCTCAAGCTGCGGGACCAGAGCGACCTCCTCCCCTCCGTGCTTGCCGCTGCTCTGGCCGTTCAGCCGGAGCGAACCGGCGGCGCGACCGACCGCATCGTGCTGATGCTCGATGAGGCTGCCCAGCTGCTGCGCGACAACGGCCTCTTCACCGACCGGTCCCCGCAGGGGGTGCGCCGGGAGATCGACCGTCTGGTCCGCCAGAACCGAGTGATGACCTGGGTCGAGTCCAGCGACGACGAGGCAGCGTCCCTCGCGGATGCGGGCGGGGGTGCGCCTACCCGCATCGGCCCGGAGCAGGTCCTCAGCCTGCCGAACTGGGGCGCCGCCCTGGTTGACGGGCGCATGGGCAAGGGCAAGTCCCACCCCATGGAGGACACCGCCTTCATGGCGCCGGAACACCTGGTCCGCGACTTCGAGCAGCTGGCCCGTCAGGTCGCCGAGGGAGACACCCGCCACGTCATCGTGGCCCGTCTCGTCTCCGTGGCCGGCGAGGCGGCGGCTCGTTCCGGCGAGGAGCCCCGGCCGACCTGCCCGGACCGCTGGCCGCACGACTGCGAGCCGGACGAGAACCCCGCCCACGAGCTGCTGCACCGCATCGGCGACCGCCCGGAGATCGTTGACGTACGGGAGGCGCGAGCCGCAGGCCTCGGTGCCGGAAGCGTGATGTCGCTGCGCACCCTCCCGGCGTCGCTCCCGGCCGACAACAGCGCCGCGGTCCTCATCTACCGGGAGGACACGCCCGGCCTCGGACTGCTCAACGCCGTTCTCACCGGCAACGACGACGCCATCCACGACGCCCGCACCGGACTCCTCCGGTGGCTCACCGCAGAAGGAAAGTAGCCCCGATGTCCCTGATCACCACCGTCACCCTGCCCGAGGGCACCCCGGCCGTCGTACACACCGAGTCCCTCGGCCGCGGCGAGAGCGAGGACCGCGCCGAACTCGTCGCGACCCTGCTGCACAACCTCGCCGTCGAGAGCGAGACCAGCGAGTGCGCCGCGCTGCGTGCGGCCACTACCGCCAAGACGAAGGTGACCTTCCGGCAGGAAGGCCCCTGGGAGCTGGGCGAGATCCGCGTCCTGTGCATCGACGAGCGGTGCCGCGCGGAAGCAGAGCAGTACGAGAAGGAGCTCGGCGAGGAGCACCCCGACGCCCCGGCGGCCCGGGCCTGGGCGGCCGCCGCCGACGAGTACACCCGTGACCACGCCCAGGAGCTCGCGGCCGCCACCGTCCTGGACGCCAACCTGGCACGGCTGTCCGCCGGCGACCCGGACGCCGGACGCATCTTCCCCCCGGACTGCTTCACCGCCGAGTGGATCACGCGCATCCCCGGCTTCGACCTGGCCGAGGCGGTGAAGCAGTACGCCGCCGCCAAGCACGCCGAGGGTCGGATGGACCGGTACTACGACCTGTTCGCGGGCTCGGACCTGGGCGACGACTACCGCTTCCCGCCCGCCGCCGACGCGACGGAGGCCGCTCGATGAGCAGTTCCGACGCCCTCGCCGCCCATCTGGAGTGGGAGCCGTTCGCCCACCGGGCGGACTGCTCCAAGCCGGTGTGGGAGGTTGACCACCAGCTCACGTACGGCAAGCTGCGCCCCCGCCACGAAGGCCCCGAGCACGCGTGCCCCAACGAGGAGTGCGGCCACCGCGACCGCTACGACCGGATCACCGTGCGGCTGCTGTGTCGGGCCTGCGACACGGTCCGTCTGATCGGCGGCGAGGAGCACAACACCGAGACGACCACCACGGCGCGCATCGGCTACGGGCAGTCCCCGAAGCGGGTGGCCGGGCTGTGGCTCTACCCCGGTCCGCCGCTGCTCCGCCTGCGGGAGTACAACACGCCCGGCGCCTACCTCTGCTCCCGGGAGAAGGTCGACCGGCTGTCGGAGAAGGACATCGTCGGCACGGTCACCGAGGGCCGCGGAAAGCGCGGCGGCACCGTGTGGCACGCGGCGATCGGGCCCGAATTCCACCCGCCCGCCCGTGGTCTGTCCGGCTACGCGCTCTGGGCGAAGACCAGCGGCGAGAAGCCCTTCACCAGCGTCACCGCCGCAGCGAAGTGGGTGGCGGCCGAGCTGGACGCCACCGCCAACGACACCGAGGAGAACAGCTGATGACCGACTTCGAGCAGTGGAAGGCCCTCCAGATCCGCCGACCCGGCGACGTGCCTCCGGGCACCCCGCTGAGCTGGCAGGCGGACAGGGCCTCGGAGCACGCCATGCGTGTCTGGGACGCCAGCCTCCCGGCGGACTTCCCGCACCCCGTCGAGCGGGGCACCGCGCAGGACTCCGTGGCGGAGCTCGCGCTGCGGGAGTCGATCCGCCGGGACGTCGAGAACGGTCGAGGAACCCGCCTGCACACGGCCCTGGAGCTGGGCGCCACCTGGGCCGAGGTCGCGGCCGCGCTCGACATCAGCCCCGAGGACGCCCGCGCGCTGCTGCGGCAGTGGGCCGACGGGCAGCACCACCTCTACGTGAGCGACCAGGAGCGGGGCAAGGAGAAGCCGCTCGGGTTCACCCCGGACCAGCACGCGGCCGTCATCGCCCTGACCGAGCGCAGCGACGACGAGAGGCGGACGGCACAGTGAGCAACACTGCCAGCCAGGCCGACGGAAAGAGCGTCGTCGCCGCGTACTTCGAGGACCGTCTCGCCGAGGCGGAGAAGGACGTGGTGGCGGCTCAGGCTGCGCTCGACGCCGCCCGCGCCACCGTCGCGCGGAAGAAGGCCGAGCGCGACGAGTTCACCCAGACCGGTTCCCTCCACGAGGCCGCCTACGACAGCGAGACCGGCCAGCCGGAGTGGTCGCTGTGCCTGTGGGCGCAGGCCCGCATCGCTGACGTCGCCTTCAAGGACATGACCCCGGCTGGGGACACCGCATACAACCGGCTCAGGTCGGATCAATCCGCAGCCCATCAGTGGCTGCGGGAGAACGGCTACACCGTGCCGAAGCCGTTCGAGTAGAGGGCAGTGACTGCGGGCCCGCCCCCGGCACTGCCCGCACCCGCGGCACCAGGCCCCGGTGCCGTCCGGCGCGAACGGCAGGCACCCCCAACGACCTGACCGCGCCGGGCGGTGCCGGGGGAGCGGGGGTCCGGGGGCCGGCGAAGGCCCCCGGGACCACCGGCCCCCGCCACCGATTCGCCCCCACCGAGCAGAACGCCGCCCCACAACGGGCGGCCCCGGACACCGATTCGCAGACCCTGGAGGTACACCGATGACGGACACCACGACGACGGCAGAGGCGACGGTCCCCGAGCAGGCCGCACCCCCCGAGGAGAAGACGTGGCCGGAGGCCTTGGGCGCCAAGCGGATCGCCGCCATGCTCGCCGAGCTCACCGGGGAGCCGGTACGCGGCCCGGATGTCGCCGTTCTCGTCGAGCAGGAACACCTGGTCGCCGTCGACGAGTACAAGGGCTGGCCGATGTACTCGACGGAGACGGCGCGCGGGCTCGACATCGAGCTGATCCGTCCGATCGTCGCCAAGCGGGTGGCTTGGCAGGAGGCGACCCTGCCCCGGGACGAGGCGGCGGAGCGGATCGGGTGGCACTGGAGCGACCTCGCCCGCATGGGCCGCGAGGGCCACATCACCACCGGCCCCGACGAGCGGTACCTGATCGCCGACCTGGACAAGCTCGCCGCCGAGGCCGACGGCGAGCAGTACATCACCGCCAAGGCCGCCGCCGAGATCTTGGAGATCCGGCCCACCGACTGGAAGTACGTCGAGGCGGCCGGGTGGATCGCGCCGGCGGAGACGTACGAGCGGGAAGTCGGCCGGTACCGCACCGTCACCGTGGCGCTGTTCCGGCTCGGCGACGTCCGCGACCTGCGGGACATGCCCGGTGTCGACTGGGAGGCCGCCCGTGGTCTGGGCAAGGGTGTGCCGTCTCCGCTGCGCGAATACGCCAAGCTCGCGCCGACCCGCGCCGAGGCGGTGAAGGGGTTCTGTCAGGGACTCGCCGACCGGCACGGCACGGCGGTGTGGGCGTGGCACTCCCCGTACTCGGGCGGGTGGGAGGTCGACTGGGAGCGCACCGAGGACGGGCCAACGAAGGCGGCGGTCCTGGCGGAGCTCGCCGCCGACCCGACCGTCGGCTCCTACGCCGACGAGATCACCCTCAGTCCGGTGTGGGGCCGGATCACCCGCCGGGCCCGGCAGTTGCTGGAGCCGGGCGCCGCGGTCGTCCTGGACACCGAGACCACCGACCTCTACGGGCAGACGATCGAGCTCGCCGTGGTCGACGCGGCCACCGGCAAGGTCCTCCAGGACACTCTGGTGAAGCCCACCGTGCCGATCACCGAGGGCGCCCGGCACGTGCACGGCATCTCCGACGAGGACGTGGCCTCGGCGCGGCCCTTCGAACGGGTCCTCCCGCGCCTGCGGAAGGTCACGAAGGGCCGGATCGTCTGCGCCTACAACGTCGAGTTCGACCGCGCCGTCATCCTCGGCGACATCCGGCGGGCGGAGAAGAAGCCGCTGCACCTGGAGCCCCGCGAGTCCTGGTACTGCCTCATGGAGGCCTACGCCGCGTGGCTCGGCTCGAACCGCTGGCTGCGGCTCGGCGGCGGGCACCGGGCGGCCGGTGACTGCCTCGCGGCCCGGGACGTTCTGATCGAGATGTCGAAGGGCCGGGGCAGCGAGTTCATTCCGCAGCCGGCGGCCCCGGGCGATCCCGTCGCCGGACCGCCCGTGGATACCGCGCTCGCGGCCGCAGCAGCCTCCTGACGCTCCGCTCCCCACGCCCCCTTGAGTCGGGTGCACGAGGAACGCCCCACCCAAGTGGGCGTCTTCGGCCCTGTCTCGAAGGGGGCGTTTTCGTGCACCAGTCGGCTTCGTCTCCGAACCCGCACAGCAGCGGGTCGGGGCCTGGGGAACATCCGCGTCGGATCGTGCGCGAAGCCCTCGGCCCCGCGCCGGCCGCTGAGCCGAGGGCGGGGCCAGATGGCCGAGCGGCCAGGTGTGCCAGATCGCCAGGGTCAGCGGTCAGCCTCCCCCACTCCACTCGCCCCAGGCGGCACGGCTCCGGGGGCTGCATCGTGGTAGTCGTGATGCGCCTCATCCGAGTCGTCGGCCTCGCACACGGCACAGGTGCCGGGCGTGACCGGATCGTCGCCGTCTCGGTGGGCGTACCGCGGGTGGTCGCAATCGGCGCACAGCTGCACGCCACTGATGACCGGGTACAGGTCCGGTGCTGCGAGGCAGGCGCCGACGACCTGGGCCAGGATGGCGCCATCCGTGTGGGACTGCTCGGTCGGATGCCTCTGACCCTGGACGTAGGCCATCACCGCGACCTCGCGGATCAGGCGGCGCTCCCTGTCGGTGAGGCAGGCCAGCGTCGCGTCCACGACGCTGGCGCGCCGGTCGGCCAGGTAGGCAAGCAGAGGCTCAGGGATATCAGAGGTCATTGCGCTTCCTTAGGTGCTGAGCGGGACAGGAGGGTCGACGGTGTGCCAGCTCGCCGCAGTTAGCGGCCAGCCTCCGCATCGAGCTGGCGGGTACCGGCGTCGTACGTGCTGCGGGCAGTGCTGCGGGAGTGGACGTTGCCCGTGAGGGTTGAGGCCAGGGTGCCCCAGGTCATGCCGTCCTGATCCCGGGCGACCACGGCCATGTGCCGGACGCGGCGGGTGATCTGGGCGTTCAAGGCGGCGAGCGCGCGGAGGATCTTGGCGCGCTCGAACTGGTCGACCTCGGGAAGGCGCGCGGCCGGGATGCCGAGGGCGGTCAGGCTCTCGGCGAGCCCGCTCTCGATGACCTGCGCAATGCGGCCATCGGGATCGTCGGAGGGGTCCCAGACGATGGTGGCGGCGGTTCCTGTAGTGCGGGAAACGGACACAGGCATGGCAGTAGGCCTCCCCGATTCAGTGTGCGGAATCAACAAACACAGTGTGTGGATTCCACACAGAGCCGTCAAGGGCGCCGCCTGGGCAGACGAGCCCAGACCACCACAACCCTCAATCTCACCTCTTAAGAGGTGAGATTGAGGGTTGTTTCTCCACGCGGAATGGAGCGGCACCCGGGGTACGGCGTCGATACGCTGCTCGCGCAGGGTGCGGCGCTCCCCCCGTGGCGTCGCACCCTCGACTCTCCCGACAGGATGACGGATCGCGCGAACCGCCCACTCCCCAGGGCCGTTTCCCCTTCACTACCGGGATGCGCCCCTACATTGCAGTCGAGATCGACGGTGTGCTCTCCCCCTACGCCGGGCCGCTGCCTGCCGGGTACACCCTGCACAAGGTCGAGTCGACCGCCTGGCGGGACTGGGCCGCGATGGTGTACCCGCGCCCAACCGTCCTGCGGCTCGCCCTGAACCCAGCGGTCGGCCGGGCCCTCGCGGACCTCCCGGCGGACCTGGTCCTGATCTCCACCTACTCCGCGGCCGAACTGGAGCCGCTGCTCCCCGCGCTGGGATGGGAGACGGTGCCTGTGATGGTTCCGCTGCCGACCAGCGGCTCGGTGCACTACATGCGGGTCGAGGACCCGGGCCGCTCTCCCGACGCGGCGGCAGACCTGACGTGGCGCGCGGAAGAGATCGCTTCCTGGGCGCGCACCCACGACCGGCCGGTGGCATGGGTCCGCGTCGGCGACGACCACCGGGAAGCGGTCCGCCGCCTGGACTCCTACTACTCCACGGTCGGGCCGGTGCTCGCGTACGGCGTCGATCCCTCCCTCGGGATCACTCCCGCAGACCTCACCGCCCTGCGGGAGTGGGCCAAGGAGATGGACGCCCTGCCCGAGCCGGAGCCGGTGGCGCCCCGCCGGTGCAGGGACTGCGGGGACCGTGGCACCACCGTGGTCCGCGGCCGCCGCGTCGACCGGGTCCACGACGCCTGCGGGTCCTGCTGCGAGTGCCACTGCCCTGGACCGTTGGACGAGGCCTTCCAGCCGTGCGGTGACCTGACGCGCGAGCAGTGCCCGGACTGCCGATGCTGCCTGGTGTGCGTGGGGTGCCACTGCGGCGAGTGAGCCCCGGCACGTCAGAGGGCCGACCTCCGCCGGGGGTCGGCCCTCTGACGCATGGGGGTCAGCTCAGGCGCATGCAGACCGCGGGCTCCACGTTCTTCTTCGCCACCCACCCGCTCCGGCCGGCACGCAGGCCGGACCTGGCGTCGTTGTCCAGGTCGACCCGGTACCAGCCGCCGCGCTCCTCGTAGGCCCGGATCGAGTCGCCGGGCCCGAGCAGTCCGAGGGAGGCGTGCCGGGCACTCGGTCCGGTGCGCAGGTGGATCGTGGTCTTGGGGTGGTAGCCGCAGCTGTTGAACTCCTGCGTCAGCGCCGCCGGGGCCGCCGCTGCGGGGAGCGCGGCGGCCGCGGGGGCGGTGACGGACAGCAGGACAGCAGCCGTGATCATGGTTCGTCGCATGTCCTACCAACCCGGCGCTCTACGCGGCGACACGGTCTCCGGCCGTGATTCGCCGCATCGAGCGGTCCTCTAACGGGCGGGTGATGTGCTCGGTGCCGGAGATCAGCAGGGAGAGCCGCTCAGCGGCGGCCGCCGTCGCGGTGATGGGCAGCGAGAGGTCCCTCGGCATCAAGGAGGACGGCTTGATGAGGGTCACCGCGCCGTAGACGGCCTCGCCCCACAGGACCGGGGCGGCGACCGAGGTCCAGCCAGGAATCTCGCCGCGGGCGACGGCGTAGCCCATCTCCCGCACCCGGTGCAGGGCCGCCGCGAACAGCGCGGGGTCGTCGATGACTCCCGGCCCGGCGCCGGCGGGGACCGGCTCGGCGAGGACGGAGGCCGCCATGGGTGGCGGCAGGTGAGCGGCGATCACCCGGCCGGAGGCTCCGACCCGCAGCGACTGCCCGAGCTCGACGAGCTGGGTGACCGTCAGCCCGAGGGCGTCGAACCCGTACCGGCCCGGGGCGCTGGCGGCGTGCGCCTTGCGGGGCCCGCCATACGGGGAGAGGACCCACAGGATCGCGAAGCCGTCCAGGACGCGGCTGAGCCGGTCGAGGACCGGCTGTGTCGTCTGCGGTCCGGGTGTGGCCGCCATGGCCTGGATCCCGACCTTCGCGGCGCCCGGGCCGAGCCGGTACCGGCCCGGCGGCACCTTCACGAAGGTGGAGCTGGCGAGCCCGGACTGCAAGATCCTGTAGACGACCGTGGTGTCGAGGCCGGTGACGGCAGCGAGCTCGCTGGGGCCGTGGACCGGGCCGGGCAGCTGGGTGAAGGCCTGCTCCACGAGCATCACCCGCCGGGCGTGGGCGGTTCCGAGCGGACGCTCGGGACCATCGTTTTCTCGCGCTGAACCAGTTGCAGGAACCTTCGTCTTCATCGTCATGCGGCTGTGCATCGAATTCCTTGTCACGCATGCCGCCGCCCCCGCGTCCCGTGCGGGTCGAGCGGCTCTCCCCGTAGACCGCGCTCTCGTACCGGATCGGCCGGTCGGCGCAGGCCCCCAACGACTCGCCCCCGTCACCCCCCTGGCGTCTCCCCTGGACAAGTGATCACAACCCTACGACACCAGGCGGAATTCCCCCCGGGGTATATGACGGGGCAAGACCGGGCACACCACCCCACCCTGCCGTGATGCGCAACGGCGGCTTTGCGCACAGCGAAAATCGGGGGAGGCCGCAGCTCCACATTCAGCCACATTGCGCGACGCGAAATGCCGTAAGAATCGGATGGATTGCACGCAGCGCAAAACCTTTGACCATTCGAATTCCCCTGCTTTTGACTCGCACTAAACGTTCGCCAAAGGCATTCGCGTGCCTCACCACGGGGGAAGGCTCCATGAAGTTGCGCAGGACTATCACCACCCTGTCCCTGACCGCCGCCCTGGCGGGCTCCGGCATCATCGTCACGGCCGGCACGGCCCAGGCCGCAGGCGGCTGTTACGTCACCGCGTCGTCGGCGACCCTGCGCTCGAAGGCGAGCACGTCGTCGACCGCGCTGGGCGTGGCCTACCGGGGCAACAAGTGCGTCGAGAAGGACTACGGCTACTCGGGCGGCTACGGCTGGACGAAGGTCACGATGACGACCGGGAACGCGAAGGGCCGCACGGGATGGATCCGGGACGACCTCACGCACACGGCGGCCGAGGACGTCGGCACCTGCATTCCCGAGGATGTCGCCTGCCACGAACGCTGAGCACGCACCACAGCACCCAACCCGCCGGGCGGGCCCACCAGGGCCCGCCCGGCCCTGTTTCCCGACGAAGGAGTCACCATGTCCGTCCACCTCACCTCCACCTGGGTCCGGCTCGGCGACCGGTGGGTCCGCGCCGACCGGATCGTCGCCGTCGAGCTGGAGCCGTCCCCCGGCGCCGCGCTCGGCGGCCGGTGGCGGGCCAGCACCGACCGCAGCCAGCGCCTCATGGTCTGCACGACCCTGCCCGCCGAGGAGGAGAACGGCGACAAGGCCGTCTGGCAGGAGGCCGCGGTGTGCGCGCCGGAGCGCGGCGAGATCGTCGCCGGAACGCTGCTCGACGCGATGGGGTCGACGGCGGCGGCCGCGGGCACGCCCCGGTACGTGTACCCGGTCCGCTCGCACGAGGGGCGGGTCACGCACTGGACCGCCAGCACCACCCTGCCGCAGGGGCCCGCTCTGACCGGTCCCGTGCACGCACTGGCCGGCGCCTGAGCCGCCGCCCCGTTCGCCGCGGTCGGCGGCATAGAGTCGAGGCCGTGACCGCCACCCGCCTGCGCTGAACGGGAGTCTCCGCCGTGCCGCCGTTCGTGACCGCCCTCCAGTTCGTCCCCGGCGGCCCGCGCGTCACCGGTTACTGGGAGACCGAGCCGCCTGCGGCCCGGAAGTGGGTCGAGTGGTTCGGCCTCTACGGCGTCCCCGACACCACCACCGTGATCACGATGGTCGAGCAGCTGCCCGACGGCAGCGAGCGCCCGATCAAGCGGTGGCCCCCGCAGCCCGACCCGCGGGGGTCGGCCCACCGGATCGCGTAGCCGTCACAGGACCCGGGTCCACCACGGTGTCCCGGGTGCGGTGGCGCCACGCTCGCATACGGCAGCGTCCGCTACAGAAGACCTGGTCAGACCGGGTGAAGTAGCCGGGAGCCAGACGACGGCCGCACGCCGGGCAGGTCGGACCGGTGCCGATCGTGTGGGCGGCCACGAGGTCCAGCGCGCGGGCGTTGCGGCGGTACTGCCGAGCCCAGGCCGACTTGCAGGCGACCGAGCAGTACCGGCGTCGCGGCGCCGACTCCGACGGCAGCGGTTCACGGCACATCGCGCAGGTTCGCCCTGTGCCAGCCATACCTCCGGTCTACGCCCGCCACCGACCGGGCGCCACCCGTACCGAATCCGGGGTGAGTCCCGCGGACCCGTCCCGGAACTCACCTCTTAAGAGGTGAGTTTTGCCAGCCCGCTCCCCTGCCCCACTCCACCGGAGCGCCGAACGACGGCGTCCGCCCTGGTCAGGAGAGGATCGACAGGCGCGCGGGTTATCTGGCCAGACTGACCGATCTCCCCACGGTGGCCCCGGCGGCCGGGGGTCCGGACGCCGGGGCCACCCCGGGATCAGCGCTGCGGCTTGCGGGGCTGGGGCTTGTCGGGTCCGCGTCGCAGGTGGCCCGCCTGCTCCGTCGTCTTGTCGGTGCCGGGCTTCTTCACCGGGGACCGCTTGACCGTCGTCGACCGACCCCTGGCGGCCGCCGCCGACACCTTCGGCCGGGCGCCCGGCATCGGCTTGGCCAGGGCTTCGCCCATCTTGCGCATGGCCGGGATGTCCGGCAGGTCCGACGCGCTGCCCGAGGGCGGCGGTGTCCCTCCGGGCCCGCGCCGGGAATCGCTGAACGTGGTCGCCGCATCTCCGAGGCGGAGCAGGGCCTCGGCGCTGGGAAGCGCGCCACCGCGTTCGTCCGCCCGGCCGTCCTCGCCCCGGAGCTTGCGGGCGGCCGCCTGGGCCAGTCCGGCGATCTTGTCGCAGGCGCGGGCCGACCACTCCCGCAGGAAGCCGATGGCGCGCTTGTCGCCGAGGAGCTTGTCGAACTCCTCCCCGGCCCGCTTCCGGATGGTGGTGAGCAGGTGCCCCATGGCCCCGCGGACCGTCTGGATCTTCTGCCACTCGGGCAGGTCCTGGAGCGACTCTGCGTGGGTGTCAGCCTCGCGCAGGGACTCGTTGACCGCTTCGGCTTCACGGTGTTCGTCGCGCTGCTCCGCCGCCGGGTCCGGCTCGGCCGGCGGGGCTGCGGGTTCCGGGGCGGGCGTGCCGTCGACCGCCTCCGCGAGAAGGGTCCGGAGGGTGATCAGGTCGCCCTGTACGTCGTCGAACAGGTCGGCGGACGTCACCCCCGTCGTCACGGCGTCGTCCCACGCCTCCCGGAAGCCCTGGAATCCGGTGAGGATGTCATCCGCGCCCGCAGCGTCCGGGCGCTCTTCGCGGCCGTCCTCCCCGGCTGCGTACGCGGCCACGGGCACGTCGTCCGTGCCCCACAGCGGCGCGGCCGGTTCGGGATCCGGCGCCGCGGCGGCGGGTGCCGCGAGCGGCGGATCCTCGCTCGGCATCGCGACTTCGGGAACGTCGGGAGCCTCGGTCGGCTCGCCCGCGAGAGCGGCCGCGACGTCCTCCTCGGCGGGGACTCCTGCCTCATCGGCCGGTACGGCGGCGACCGCATCCTCAGCGGACGGCGCGTCCGCCGGTTCCCCGTCGCCGAGCGGCGCCACAGGCACGTCGGGTGCTGCCTGAAGCTCCGGCTCCACGGTCGAGCCGCCGTCCTCGGCAGCCAAGTAGGCCTCCGCCAAGGGCTCGGAGCTCAACTCCGCTTCCGGCCCGGGGCCCTCCCCCGGATCCGCCGCGGCCGCCGGCGGCTCCGGGACCGCCGCGGCGGCCGACGGCCCACCGTCCTCAGTGACGGCCGCGTCCGCGACAGCGTCGGCCGCCGGAACCGAGGGCCCTTCGGCCGAGGGTGCGCCGTCCGCGACCGTCTCGGGCTCCGGCGGGGCGGGCTCGGCGGTGGCAGCGGCTTCCGGCTGCCGCGTCCGTTCCGCGGCCGCCTCCGCTGCGGCGACTTCCACCGTCGCCTGGAGGCGTGCCTGGAGCCGCCGGACGTCGAAGAGCAGATGCGCGAGAGGGAAGGCCATGGCCACCCGGTACTCACTGTTCGGGGACGGGGGCAACGATGCGCCCCACTGAGTCACGGCGCGCTCGACACCCGCGAGGTCGGCGGCCATCATCCGCGCCCCGCGGCCCTCTGCGTCGGCGACGTCGGCGAGCCGGGCCGTGAGCTCGATGTAGTGCGGATTCGTGCTGTAGGCGTAGGAGCGGTGCCGCGCGGCAATCTCGATGCTGGGGGTGTGCAGGGCCGCAAACTCGCGCAGTTCGCTGCGCATCTGCTCGGCGCGGGCCTGGACGTCGCTTCCGGGGGCGGCGACTACGGGTTCACCGAGCGGGGCGCCGGTGAAGGCGGCGTACATCACGGCCGCTTGTTCGGCGGCGGTCTCCGGGTGGGTGACCAGGGGCGTCAGGTCCGGCGTATCGAGCTGCATGCGGGCGTACCACCCGCCTTCCGTCCGGTGGAGGGTGGCGATGACCGGGCCTTCGCGCCGCAGCTCTCCCGCATCGTCGGCCATCCCGTCCCAGCCCGACAGGAACACGCGGTGCCCGTCGTAGTTGGGCAAGTCGAAGAAGGTGGTGCGGCGCTGCGGCTCGGGCGGTTCTTCGACCTCGAAGTCGACGGCGGGGTCCTGCTGCGCGGCCGGTGAGGCTTCGGGTGCAGGCTCGGGAGTGGGCGGCGCCGGCGGAGCCGGAGTGGCGCTGTCTGCGCGCGCGGGTTCCTCGGGGCGGGCGGGTGTGGCCATCTCGGACTCCTGCGGGGCGTCTTGTTGCGATTCGGTTGGGGCGGGGAGGGCGAGCAGCTGTGCGTACGCCTCCGGTGTGGCCAGGGACAGCACCTCGGCCCGGCGGGTTCCGTCGCCGCCGAGGTAGGTCCACAGCAGGTGCTCGGACCCGCCGTCGGCGATCAGGGAGTCGGCCGCCGTGGCGAAGGCCGGGCCGAAGCCCTCCGGGCCGGCGGTGTGCGCGACCCGGAGGAGACCTTCGTTCTCTACGGACGCGCCCACCAGCCAGGTGGCGACGTCGTCCACGCTGGGCGCCATGTCGTCGCGGAGGCTGTCGCGCACCACGACGATGAGCACGGCGCGCACCCGATCGCTGCTCCAGGCCGCGGCGAGGGGGCCGGTGGGCAGGTGCTCCCCGAGCCACGCCTCGGTCTCGTCGTCGGAGATCAGTTGCTCCGCCAGCTGGGCGGAGCGCGTCAGCATGGGCGTCTCCACCGTGACCGGCAGGGCCAGGCCGGGGACGTCCGCCGTCGAGATGCCGGGCAGCACGAGCGCGTGCACGCCGTCGCCCGCTTCCACCCGGGCGACGATCTGCCCCTCAGGTCCTTCGCGGAGTCCGAGGGTGAGCATCGGTCCTCGTACCGGCTCCGGCGCCGGGGTGTCGGATGCGGGCCCGTCCGTCGCGGCGGACGCCGTGTCCTGCTGCTCGGCGTCCCCCTCCGTGTTCGTGGCCTGCGGGTCGACGGGGTCCGGGGTGACAACCGGCTCCGGGGGCGCCGTGGTCCGCGTGTCCTCGCCGGGCACGGAGACCTCGTACTCCGGGTCGTCCTCGTCCCCGTTCTCGGTCGTGTCGACCAGGTCCTCGTCTTCCTCCTCCGCTGGGGGCTCCTCCGACGGCCCGGCGCCGAGATCGAAGGACATCTGCTCGGCGGGCGGCCCCGCCTGCATGTGGGTCCTCTCCTCAGCGCTGTACGGCGGCCACATCACCTCACCGCCGAGCCGGAGCCAGCCCATGACGGACGGGCTCGGCACGCCGGGGTTGGTGTGGATCCAGCGCATCTCTCCGTCGCTGGGGAGCCCGAAGGAGCGGCCGACGAGTTCGTTGCGCTCGTCCACGATGACGGTGCTGAGCGTGCCGAGCCGCCCGCGGGACAGCTCGTCCGGCAGGAGCGCAGCGCGGTACGTCTGGCCCTCGATCGTGTACTCGAACCAGCGGGGCGCGAGGCGGCGGCCCTCTACCTCAAGGCCTTCCCGTGGCCTTTGCCGAAGGTCGGAGCGGATCGCGGCGGCGACGTCGACGTACAGGCCGTTGCGGTCGCTGACCGCGTCGTCGGAGGCCCGGAAGAAGGTGGACACCCAGGCTGGCTGCTCGTCCTCCGGTACGTCCGCCCACTGCTGTGTGGCCCACTGGCTCATCCATGAGGCGACGGCCGGGACGAAGTCGTCGGGGTGGCCTTCCTGTGCCGCCCGGGCCAGTTCGGGCGAGGCCAGCGCGGCCCGTACGAAGGCCGCCCGGGCGTCGTCGCGCAGGGTCGGGTCGGTGAGTGTGCCGGCGAACTGCCGCAGGGACGCCCGGCGGTACCGCTGCGCGGCCTCTTCCGCGTCCATCACCGCGGGGTCGAGCGTGGTCAGGTAGAGGGGCCCGACGGCAAGGTCCCAGCCGTCGGGCCACCCCTCACGGTCGAAGACGACCTCTGCTCTCCTGACTCCTTGCCCGGTGGTCTCGTAGCCGCCGACAACGCCCACGAGGCCGGTGGAGACGAGGAGCACGCGGTCTCCCACGCCCGGTTCGTCGCGGCCCGCCTCGGCCAGGGCGGCCAGGTGGTACCGGCCCGCCGGGGTGATCGAGGCAGTGGTCTCCTCGGCGTGCTCCAGCAGGCCGCTGTCCATCAGCCGGTGGACGGTGTCGGGGTCGGCGAGGACGCCGTTGCGCCCGAGGGTGAATCGGGCGGGGTCACCCGTCCCTGCCGATCGGGCCACCAGGCCTTGGTAGGCCGCGTAGAGGACCGAGAACTCGTCGGAAACGACCGGCCCCGGCGCGTCCTCGTCGGCCGGGGGCGGCGTCACCTCCGGGGCGGCCGACGGCACGCTGGTGGCGGGGGCCGGAGCGGGCGGTGTCTGTACGGCCGGCGACGGGTCGGGCTGAGCCGTGGTGTTCGTCTGGGGCGGTTGCGGTCCGGGGGCGTCCTGGGGAGTTCCGAACAGCCCCAGCTGTCCGTCCTCCTCAGGCTGCTCCGTCGGCGCAGGCTCGTCCTGGGCGGGTGTCTCGGCCCAGGCGCCGTCGCGGAAGGTGTATCCGGTCTGCTCGCGAGAGGCGTGGTTGCGGAGCCAGGGGACGATCTCGGTCGGGTCGTCGAAGGTCCGCAGCCGTCGGGGTGATTGGCCCACCGGAGCGTCGTCCCGGGCGACGGAGTATTTGGTACGGCGGTACTCGACCGAGGGCATGTAGAGGAGGTAGGTGGCCCCGGGCAGGGTGACCGCGTAGCGGCCGTCGCCCTGGCCCGTGTACTGGATGGACTCGCCGTCGACGAACCCCCAGCCCGTTTCGGCCGCCTCCGCGGGGGCCGGAGCCGTCTCAGCGGCAGGAGGGGCCTCCGGCGCCGGGGTCGAGGCATTACCGCTGCCGGGCGCCGTGGAGGCCGCCTCGCCCGCCTCAGAGGCCTCGGAGGGGGGTGTTCCCCCTTCGGCGGGGCCCCCGGCCGCGGGCTCGCCCGTGGTGCCGGGTTCCGCGCCGCTCCCCGCCTGCGCAGGCGCCTCGGGCGGCGTCTCGCCGGGAGCGGGCTGAGGATCGTTGCCGGTGACCGGCTCGGGCTGCACTTCGGGAGTCTCGGGTGCCGCCTGGTCGGCGGCGCCCTCGGCGGCCGGGGCGGGCTGCTCTGCCTGCCGGGCGAGCTCCGCCATGGTTGCCTGTGTGCGCGCCGCGAGCATGTGCGCGGCCGCGTAGAGCTCCTGGAGCGGGTCGAGGAGTTCGGTCTCGACCGCAGGCTCCAGGGCCTGGCTCCAGGCGGCGACGGCGTAGATGCGGCGCAGGATCTCGTCCGCGCCGCCGATCGCTTCGCCGCGCAGGGCGCCCTCCGCTCGTGCGTAGGCGACGCGTAGTTCGGCGATGGGGTTGTCCAGCGTGCCGAACCCGTCGGGGCGGGCGTCGTAGTCCTGCTGGATGTAGGCCTGGACGGTGGGCTGTTCGCTCCACCGCCCGTAGGCGTCGGTCATGCGGTCGACGCCCTGCGAGATCTCGGCTTCGTCGGCGTACGGCGGAGCGTCGAAGAAGGTGGGCAGCTGATCGAGGTCGGGCGGGGTGACATCGAGGACCGGCAGCCGTGCGGGCGCCGCGGGGGCTTGCTGCCGCTCGTCGCGGCGGGCGTAGACGACGACGGTCCGGCCGGCGGCCGCCAGGACGCGCACGGCGGTGTCGACGCGGCCCTTGCGGGTGGGCTCCTTCCAGGTCCGGGGCAGGTAGTAGCCGCCGACCTTGCGGGACTGCTTGAAGCCGCCGCCGGTCCACAGCGCGGCCACGGCCGTCTTGTCCTCGGGGCTGATGCCGTAGACGAGGGTGTCGCTGCCGTTGTGCAGGATCCAGACCGGGTCACGGCCCTGGTCGTCGAGGGCGGGGCGGTGGACGTCGGCGCCGTAGACGACGGCGTGGTGGTTGGCCATGCGCTTGGCGACGACCGCGGCTTCGTCGGTGCCGCGGACGGTGTCGCCCTGGACGTCGCCCAGGTGCTGGTACTTGGTGTAGCTCCACTTCGCGATGCCGACCTGCTCGCCGGTGCTGTCGTAGAGCGTGACCGTCCGGCCGGTCTCCAGGTACGTGTACCCCTCGGCGCCCGGCACCGGCTCGGTGGGCAGCGGCTCGGGCTCCGGCTCGGGTTGTGCGTCAGCCGCGGGTACCGGCGCGGGCGGGTCCGTCTGGGTCTGCGTGGTGTCGGTGTCCTGCGCGGCGGGCGCCGGAGGCGGCCCGTACCGGTCCCGGGATGCGGCGAGTTGCTCGTCGCTCGGCGGCGGGCCCTCGCGCAGGGCGACGTACAGGGCATCGAGCGCCCCGGCGCGGGCGTCGGTCTCCGTGTCCCGGCGGAAGTGGATCTCGGCGTCGAGGCGGCCGTAGGCCCACGCGGGCAGGGACGGGGAGCGGGTGGCGGTGTCGTGGGCGACGGCGGCGTCGATCCAGGCCGGGAGCTCCTCCCACAGGATCGTGGTGGAGACGTCCCGCTGGTTGAGGGTCAGCCCGGTCGCGTTCGTCGACACCTGCACCTCCCCGTTGCCGCGCAGGGCGGGCGGCAGCGAGCTGGAGGTGTCGGCGTAGTACGCGGCTGCGGGGGCCTGCTGCTGCTCGGCGATCCAGTCGCGGACCCGCTCGGTGGGCACGGCGTCGGGCGCGGCGCTGGGCGGCTGGCCGTCCACGGCGACGGCGCTGACGAGGTCCAGCACCTGTTCCTCGCTGAGCACCGCGCGGATCGCCCACCCGGCGGACTGGTGGGTGCGCGCCGCCTGCGGGCCGCTGATGTGCCCGACCATCACCCTGCCGCCGAAGCCGTCGATCAGGCTCTGGAGCGGCGCGGGCCCGGGCGCCGGGGTCGCGTCGGCCGCCGGAGCCGGGGCAGGGGCAGGAACAGGGCCCGGGGCCGGGGGCTCGGCGGCGGCCCGCAGCTGGTCGTAGAGGGCGGTGGCCGCCGCCGCGTGCAGCTGTTCGCGGTCCTGGTAGGCCTCCTCGCCCGCGCCGAAGTAGCGGCGGGCCCACTCCGGCCACCCGGCCGAGGGGCCGGTGTGCCGGTCCATCAGCCAGTCCTCGGCCCAGTCCGCGAAGACGATGGCGAAGTTGGGGGCGTCGTTGGCGCGCGCGGCCTGCTCCAGCCGCTCGACGCCAGCGGCACCGTCGAGGAGGGTCCGCAGGCCTTCGTCCCACAGCTGCGGGTCGGTCAGCCGCCGGGCAGCGGCCGCGGGCTGCGGTTCTGGCTCGGGCTGGCCAGCGGCGGCCGGTTCCGGGGCGGTGCGGGAGGCGGGCGGCGTGGAGTTCAGCGGCGGCAGGTCGACCACGGTGCCGGGCGGGGCGGCGAGGATCGCGTCGAGGTCGACAGCGCCGTAGCCCTCACCGGTGTCGGTCAGGAGGTTGACGAGGCTGACCGAGACGTCGCCGAGCAGGTTCCCGGCCTGCTGCCGGGCACGGCCAACGTCGTACATCACCCGCTCGTTGGGGTTCGGGCCCGTCCGGAAGACGCCCAGGGCCCGGTTGGAGGCCTCCCCGATGCGTGCGGCGAGGTCGTGCAGCGGATTGTCGGGGTCGGGCTCGTAGCCGTAGCCGGGGCGGGTGACGTAGTCCGCCGCCGCGGCGGCGCCGGTCAGGCCGTGCCGCTCGAAGAGCGGTTCGTAGTACCGCAGGATGGCCGCGATCTTAACCATCTCGGGCGCGGGCTCAGCCTGCTGGGCTGCATCGGCCGCCGCCGACGTTGTTGTCTGTGCCGGATCCGGGGCGGGATCGGCGAGGGCACGGGCCTGCTGCCGGACGGCGGCCGCGGCCTGCCCGTGCAGTACGTCCCGCGAGGCGTAGGCGCGATCGTCGAGGTAGGCGTAGACCCAGTCCGGCCGGTCGCTGGCATCGGCATACCGCTGCTCCACCCAGGCCCGAGTCCACTCGCCGAAGGCCCCGACGAACGAGCTGTCGTCGGTGTCGCTCTGCGCCCACCGCACCACGTCGGAGTCGGCGAGCCCCTCGTCGGTGACCGCTCTGAGGGCTTCGAAGAACCGGTCCGAGTTCTCCAGGTGGGGTCGAGGAGGCTCGTCAATGGGCGCGGGGCCGGGGGCGCGACGGACGGTTCCGACGATCTGCCCCTCGCTGCGGACGACAGCGGAGCCGCCCATCATGCCGACCATGACGGCGGCGTCGTGCATCGCCATGTCCGCCTCGGTCATCTCCGTGCCGGCGGCGCCGGGCTCGAACTGCGGACCGGTGCCCGTGTTCTCGCGGCCGGAGTCGGCCGCCCCGGCGGCGATGGCCTCTTCCAGGGCGGCGCGGCGCTCGCGGACGGCTTCCAGTTCGGCGTGCCGATCGAAGGGGCGGCCGATGTGGGACCGGGTGTCCTCCAGCTGGGCCTGCCACTTCGTGACCTTCTGGCGGAGCTCGTCGGGCGCGGCCATCGCCTTGTCGGCTTCCTCGCCGATCGCCTTGGCGATGCGCCAGGTCTGGCCCTTGCCGAACCAGGACAGGTTGAGCCGGACGTCGATCTCGTGATCCCCGGCAACCAGGTGCGCGTAGGACTCGTAGGCCATGCCGCCGAACTGCTGGCGGCGGTGGAAGGTGAAGCCGACCTCGATGCCGCGCCAGCGGTAGCCGTCCGACAGGTCGAGCCGGGACTTGGCCCCCTGGGCGGACTGGGCGAGCGCGGCGGGGACGTCGTCGGCGTCGACCAGGCGGCCGTCGGCGGTGCGCCACAGGTCGTCGCTGGCTCCGGTCAGCGCGTCGGCCATCGTCTGGATGCCGGAGAGCGAGCGTTCGGCCTTGACGATCTGCTCGTCGAGGACTTCGACCTTGCGCTTCATGCGGCTCTGGGCCTGCCGGTGGCCGTCGGCGGCGTTGAGCAGGACTCCGAGCTGGCCGTTGACCTCGGCCATCTCCAGCAGCAGCGGGTTGCCCGCGACGATGGCCTTGGCCTGTCCGAAGCCCGCGCCAACCGGGTCGATCTCCTGGATCACGCGGCCGACCTTCTGGCCGGACAGGATCTGCACGATGGGCCGCTGCTTGCGCTCCAGCTGCTGGAACATGAAGGAGTCGAAGGAGTTCTTCGCGAGGTAGCGGTAGAACTCGACTTCCATGTCGAGGTCGATGAGCCCGTTGCCGGGCCGGTCGAGCCGTCCTTCGCGCTGCTCCCACTCGGCGGGCTTGTGGGGAGGGTCGGCATGGTGGAGGGCGACACCGCGGGTCTGGACGTTGGTGCCGACGCCTGCCTTCTCCGTGGACGCGAACAGCACCGAGACCTTGCCCGCGCGGCAGTCGGTGAAGAGCTGCTCCTTGGCCAGGTCGCTGTTGTAGTCGTGGATGAAGCGGATCCGCTCGCGCGGGACTCCGCCGTCGATCAGCAGCCGGCGGACCTTGCCGTAGACCTGGCTGCCCTTCTGCCTGCTGGGGGTGCCCAGGTCGCAGAAGACGACCTGGAAGCCGCCAGCGACGCCTTCGGGGTCGTCGGGCAGCTTGAGGTCTTTGGTGCGCTCGTAGACGGCGAGGACGTTCTCGGCGATGGCTCCGGCCTTGCCGGGGCCGTCCGGGGTGACGCCGACCAGCTCCAGGTCCAGGGCGGCCTTTCGACCGTCCGTGATGACGTTGAGCATGTTGTCTTCCCAGGGCTTGACCTTGCCGCCCTGGATGCGGTCGATGCGGTCGGAGATGCCGCTGACGTAGCTGACGAGGTTGGGGGTGGCCTCGATCTCCACGAAGCGGTCGACACGCTTCGGCCGCTTGATCTTGAAGGAGTCCTTCGGCCGGAGTTCGGCGACCTCCGCGAAGATGGCGATGGCCTCGTCGGCGTTGGTGTACTCCACCGGGCGTCGCTTGAGGCGGAAGGAGACGCCGTCGACCCCGACCTCGGGCCTGCTCTCGAAGTGGATGAAGTTCGCGGCCCACGCGTCCGGGCTGGCCAGGCCCATCTTCTCCAGGCGCTTGGGCATCGTGTAGTGCTTGAAGACGAACATCTCGCGGACCGAGTTCGAGATGAACGTGCCGGAGTAGAGCGCGACGACGTTGTCCTGGCCGGTGCGCTCGCGGGTGGTGATGATCTTCAGGTCGAGGTCGGTGGCCCGCTTGGACGGCTTGCCGAGCGCCATGCCTTCCGTGGTGGCCGGCAGCGCCAGGTTCTTCATCAGGTGCGCTTCGTCGATCTGGAGGAAGTCGACGCCCAGGTTCTCGTACGTGACCCCGGCGTCCGTCGCCTTGGAGCGCAGGTCGCTCGCGCGGGCGTCGAACCGGTCGACCATCTTGGCGATCTCTTTGATGCGCCGCTGGTTCGCGTCGTCTCCGTCGACCGCACTCAGGGCCTCGCGGTAGGCGTTGGCGAGCTCCTCCAGGTAGGTCGCCTCGGTGACCGGGTGGACCCCCAGGCGCCCGAAGGAGCTGTGGGTCATCACGATCGCGTCCCAGTCGCCGGTGGCGCAGCGGGCCGCGAACAGCATCCTGGAGCGGGCGTCGGCGAGGTCCTTCTTGCCCGCCATGAGGATGTTGGCGCCCTGGAACAGCTTCTTGCCGTCGCGGGAGATCTGCTCCAGCAGGTGGTTGGGGACGACGATCATCGGCTTGTTGACCAGGCCGAGCTGCTTGAGCTTGAGGGCCGTCATGAACATCGTGGCCGTCTTGCCGGCGCCGACCGGGTACGGGCACAGCGAGCCCTCCTCCGCGGTCAGGACGCGCTGGACGAAGTCCCACTGGTGCTCGTACGGGTTGAAGTTCGGGTCGAGGCCGTCAACGGTCAGGTGGGAGCCGTCGTGCTTGCGCAGGACGGTGGAGTTGAAGATGCGGTTGTAGTCCGCGGCCAGGCGCTCCGCGCGGTCGGGATCCTCCCACGTCCAGCTCGCGAACCGGCGGGCCAGGTCGGCCATCTTGGTCTCGGCGAGCAGGGTCTCCTTGTCGTTGCGGACCCGCTTGGAGCCTCCCTCGGGGGTGCGGAAGGTGTCGTAGACCTTCGGGGACTGCCCGTTCAGGGCGAGGTCGAGCAGCTCGAAGGCGTTGACGCGGCTGGTGCCCCATTCGCTGGTCGCGGCCTCGGGGATCGTCATGGGCGTGTCGACGTTCCACGTCGCCGTCTTGGCGACATGGATGATCTCGACACCGGTGCCCAGCATCTCCTCGGCGAAGGCCTTGACGTCCTCCACAGGGATCCACGGGGCGCCGAGCTTGGCCTTGATGTCCTCCGGCGGCAGCGGTTCGGGCTGCACCTCTCGCAGGGCATCGACGTGCCGCTGGAGCTCGTCGCGGCCCTGGCCGAGCAGGAACTCGGCGCGCTCCAGCTTGTCGACGACCGGCCCGGACAGGTACTCGCCCGTGGTCAGCAGCTCGCCGGTGTCGGGGTCGGCGAAGACGAGCTCGCCGAGCGCGTCGGCAACCTGGTCGTGCTCGATGGACAGCAGCCCGGCGATGACGCCGACGTCGACCTTGTTGCGGAAGTTCAGGCACAGCGACAGGGCTTCCTCGGGTGAGGAGGCCGAGGTGGGCCGCTCGATCCGCTTGTTGACCCGGCGCAGCAGCAGCGGCGCCTTGTCCGCCGTCTGGGTCTCATCGTCGAAGTCCTCCAGGGCAAGGACGGCGACGAAGTCGGGGTCACGGCGGAACCCGCCGAGGCGGGGGTAGCGGCGGGAGACGGCCCGCTCGCCGGTCTCCTCGTCGACCTCGCCCTGGGCGAGGGTGTAGCGGTTGATCGGGCCGTGGACGCGGGCGTACGCGTCGTAGAGCCGGTTCACCTCCTCGCGCAGCGGCTCCAGCTGCTCGTCGGGGGTGTCGTGGTTGGTCTCGGCCTCGATCAGGGCCAGGGTGGCGTCGCGCAGCCGAATCAGCTTGGGCAGTTCCTTGCCCGCGCGCTCGACCGCGACGAGCTCGCCGTCGATGACCTCGTGCGGCTTGTTGTCGACGAGGTGGAAGGAGCCTTCCTTGCGGCCGTCCTCGCGGACCGGGAAGGGCAGGCTGTCGAGCGTCCACGGCTGGGCGGCGGCGGCGACGTTCCACTCCCGGCCGGCGGCCCGGGCCGCGGTGGTGATGCTGGTGAAGGCCTCCGCCAGCACGGCGTCGAGGTCCTGGTCCTCGGGGGCCTTCACCGCCAGGGTGTGGCCGTAGCGCGGGGCGCGGCCCTCGGCCCACTCGCCGAGTACGTGCTCGGGGTGGCTGAGGAAGTAGTCGTTGCACTCCTGGTCGGAGACGCCGGGTACGCCGCTGGTGCCCATCCAGCTCTCGTCGATCGGCCCCTCGGCGTCGCGCCGGCGGACGATGAGGATGTCCGCGAGGACGCCGGTCCCGCCTTCGGCGAGGGCGCCGTTGGGCAGGCGGATCGCGCCGAGCAGGTCGGCGTGCTTGGCGATGGCTCGCCGCGCGGCATCGTCCTGGCTGTCCATCGTGTAGCGGGAGGTCAGCAGGATCGCGACGCCGCCCGGCCGCATGGCCTGCACCGAGCGCCAGATGAAGTAATTGTGGATGGAGTCCGTGACGGCCTTCGGCGCGGTCTTGTCGTGCACCGCAAAGTTCCCGTACGGCACGTTGCCGAGGACGGCGTCTACCGAGTTCGACTGGAGGGCCGCGTCCTGGAGCCGGGCGTTCATGATCTCGGCGTCCGGGTGGAGAAGAGCGGCGATGCCCGCGGTCGTGGGGTCTCGCTCCACACCGAACCAGCGGACATCGAGGCCGTCGGGGGTGTGGTTGATGAAGGTGCCCGCGCCGCAGCCCGGTTCGAGGATCCGCCCGCCGTCGAACCCGAGGTCCCGCAGCGCGGACCAGGCGGCTTGAGCGATCCGGTCGGGGGTGTAGTACGCGGTCGGGGTGCCCTGCTCCGCCTGCCGGTACTCGCGCGGGGTCAGCAGCCGTTGCAGCTGCTCGCCGATCTCGGCCCAGGTCCCTTCCCGGTCCGGCGCGAGGGCGGGGGCCAGCGGGCCCCAGCCCGGCCAGTTCCGCAGCGCGCGGAGTTCTTCCTCGGAAGGGGCGGTCTGGTCCTCGCGCAGACGCAGCAGGATCTCGATGGCGGCGACGCTCGCGCGGGCGCGGCCGATCGGTCCGAGACGGGACTCAGGTCCGGACGGTTCGGGGGCAGGGGCGACCGGGGTATCGACAGTGGCCATGTCGTTCTCCAAGCAGCGGGGCCCGGCGCAGCCTCAGCGCCGACGGCCCCATGGGGCGGTCGGGAGGAAGGGGCGGCAGCGCGTCAGGACGCGTAGGCGGACAGCCGCGCCTCGAACGCGTCGTCGTCGCTCTCGGGCAGCCGCTGCGGCCCGTCCTCCCGGCTCGGGGTCAGCCCGGGGTGGTTCAGCACCATGTCGGCCCAGCGCGCCATCCGGGCGGGCCCGGGTACCAGGTCCTCCCCCATGAACCAGTCGCTCGACCCAGCCTCGGCGGGCAGCCGCAGCACCCAGCCATAGGACTCGTCCCAGGCGAGCTCGATGTCCTCGTCCTCGTCGGCGTACGGGCCGCTCTCCGGCGGCGCCAGCGTCACCACCGCGGTGCGCACGGCCGGCGGGCGCCCGGTCACAGCGGACCCGAGCACGGTCAGCCCGATGTCTTCGAGCTCCGCGACGGCGGCCTGGAGGTAGGGCAGGTGGTCGGTGCGGTTCGGCATGGTGCTACTCCCCCGTGGCATTCAGGAGCCGGGCGCGGCCGCCCGCTCCTGCGCCGTCGGCGCCCTTCCCGCCCGGGGCATCGCCCAGGGCCGCCGGGGCCGGCGGCAGACGTACATGATCCCTACTCGACGACCATATCGACTCAGAAGCAACCGAATTAAGTTCCCAGACCGACGGCACGGGCACCGAACCGACCGCGCACGAGGAAGGTCGGCGTTATCTGGCTACATTTCCTCCATGGCGATCGTGCGCATGAAATTCCACGTGGCGGTGACGGAAGAGGCCCTGAACCGGCTCAACAGCCACGCCAAGGACGAGCGGGACCGCGAAGACGCGTGGATCGCCGAGCGCCGGCGCGAGCGACTCGAACCCGGCATGCCTCGGCGCGCGGCATCCGCCGTGCGCCGCGAGATCCGGGTGGAGGCCGCCAGGATGCGGCGGACCGGCGAGTTCGGAGGCACCAGGGACGACATCGTCGCCCGTGCTGTTCGGGAGGAGCTCCAGGCCCGAGGCCTGGACCGCGAATGGCCAGAGCCACCCGAGGGTGAGCTCGAAGCACCCGGCCGCCGCTGGGGCACCCCGCCGAGCCAGCCCATGGGCGTCGGCGGATACACGGATCGCATTTCGGTGAATCTGCCCCACAGCCTCGGCGACACGGTCCGCCGCGCCGCCTACTGGACGAGCAAGGAAGCCGTGGAAGCGCTCCAGGACTGGGCCGACCGCTGGGGCGACGGCATCGAAGTCGCACTGCGCGAGGCAGAGCGCCATGACGTCCCATCCGAGTTGGCACTGCTCGCAGCGGCGGGGCAGCCCTCCGCGCCTCAGTCCGCACTGGAGATCCGGGACCGGCTACGCCAACGGGTGCTCACAACGGGCGACTTGCTTCGAGCAGGCATCGACCGAGCCGGAGGGCGCAACCAACCCGAACTCCCCGACGCCACGGCCCGCTAGAAACAATTGTTTCCAGTCCGTTCGATTCGACCCGAACGGGCCTGCGCGCCTCGTTCGGGTGCGGTGCGCGGCGCCGCCGACATTGTCTGGCAAGCTGTGCGGCGATCCGAGTAACCGCAATCCGGCGGTGAAATCACGGAAGGCGCCCAGAATGACCACAACCCTCCAATCGGCCATCGCCACGGCCAACAAGGATGGCCTCAGAACGGCGAAGGTAATCGTCGTCATCCAGCAGAAGGGCGGCGCCGGGAAGAGCACCATCGCCGTCAACGTGGCCGCATGTGCGGGCCGCTCAGCGGTGATGTCCAACGCGGACGAGGCCACGGGCGCACCCATCGTCGCCGCTGGCATCGACGTCCAGGGGACCTTGGAAAAGTGGTGCGCCGGCGTACGCGAAGAGGCGCTGCCCTTCGACTACGTCGTGACCAAGAGCAAGCTCGGCATCCTGCCGGGCATCATCAACGACCCCGACCGGCGACGCATCATCGTCGACACCCCCGGCTTCCTGGACATCGACCCGGATGCGGAGTGGGGTGCGGACCCGCTCGGGGAGAGCCGCACAGCCGACGCCCTGCGCGAGGTACTGGACGTGGCAGACCTCGCCATCGTGCCCATCACCCCGTCGAAGATCACGTGGGATGAGTGCGAGTTCACCATCGAGCGCATCCTCAAGCCGCGGGGCATCCCCTTCCTCGTCGTGATCAACATGCACGACCCGGGCAAGGACAAGGGCGAGAAGCAGCTGAACAAGGTCAAGGCCTGGATCGACGAGCGGAACTACCCGCGGGTCGCCGACCCGATCCGCCGCTACACCCTCCACGAGCACGCCTACGAGAACGGCACGCTGGTCACCGAGTACAGGATGAGCGGCACCGCACTGAATGGCCGCGAGGACTTCATGCGCGTGGCCCTGACGATGGAGCAGATGCTCTGATGGGCAAGCCGATCAACACGGGTACGGGCCCGGCAGCACCGGGGCGTCCCGACAACGCAATCCAGCTGGCTCGCGCGCTAGGCGCCTCCGACAAGCTGCCGACCAAACAGCTCACCGACACCCCGGCGCTCATCGCCCAGGAGCAGGACATGCTGCTCAAGTGCGAGAGCGCGATCGAGAACCTGAACCTGGCCTTCTTCGCGGCCGGCAAGGCGCTCCAGGTGGTCCGGGACGCCAAGCTGTACCGCGGGCAGTTCGACACCTTCGAGGAGTACACCCAAGAGCGCTGGGACATCACCCCCCAGTACGCGGGCAAGCTGATCCGGACCTGGCGAATCGCGGAGGCTCTCCACACGGCGAAGCCCGGCGGCGGATTGGAAACAATTGTTTCCAAAAAGCTGAGGTACGGGCAGGCCTGGGAGCTGGTCCCGCTGGTCGAGGAGCACGGCATCCAAGCCGCGGTCTACCTGTACCTGGCACTGATCAAGGTCATTGGTGCCAAGGTGACGGCGGCACACGTCGAGGGTGCCGTCGAGGCACTCCCTCGGGAAGCCGCCGGACACAAGGCGAAGACCGAGGAAGCGGTGCTGGGGTACCTCAGCTCCCTGGAGGCAGAGGGGGCACCCCCGGCTGCCGTCACGGACGCGGCGAAGGCGGCGAAGGCACTCACCAGGGCCGCCAAGACGTTCAACCCCACCACGATCCAGGCTGCTTTGGCACACGATCCGGAACGTACGCGCCCCGCGCTGCGATCTCTGATCGAGTCGCTGGCCGAGGCCGGAGGCGTGGCGGTCTCTTTCACGGAGGGCCCCTCCGCGCTTGAGTCGGGGGATGAACCTCCGACCTCCGAGGAGGCGGAGACCCCGGCCGCGTAGGTCTGGAAACGCAAAGAGGCGGGCCCCCATCCGAGGATGGG
>NZ_JBHJQI010000082.1:0-35927 GCF_042262805.1 Streptomyces sp. NPDC056361 | reverse complement strand
CCGGAAACTCCGCTGCAGCACCAACCGCATCACCGACATCGTGAAGGCTGTTCTTGTTCTTCACCACGCATCAGCGTGAAGTTGGAAACGGCTCATTGACCGCGTTCATGTCCATCACCCGGCCAGCGCCGTCGAGGTAGACCGCGGACACGTCGGAGCCAGATGGTGCGACACCCGGCACCGCAGTGTCTGCCGGCCCATCCCCGCCCCGGGTGACTGCAGCTGTCGTCGCAGCCGCAGCGCCCCCGATCATCAGAGAGGCAAGTGCAGCAATGACGGTGAGGCGAAGCGTGCCGGTGGGCATGAAGATCCCCCTCCATGTGTCTGCAGGACGCACCTGGCTGGATCATGTGATCGGCCGCATCCTGGACCAGTTTCCAACTATTAGCTCTGGGACGACCAGGTAAGGGAGGTAAATTACGCCTATGGGATGAATTAAGATGCCGCTCGGAGGTTAACTCGCCATCGATGTCCTTCGTCTGGGCAGTCGGCCATACGGGATCGGAGGCGGCCTCTCGCCTCCTGGTCCAGCACCAGCACCATGTCTATCCATCGCCTCGGGCCAGCGGCGACATCGCGGGGTGAGGGCGGCAACGGGACCAACACGACGGGCAACTCGCCAAGTTCAGCTGCGGGGACCCCGCAGGGGCCGACGGACCGAAGGACCGTTTCCCGGTGAACTTCATCCCCCACAAGGAGGACAGGGCTGGCTACTCGATCTACTTCACCAGCCTCGACGACATGGTCCGCAACCTCAAAGCCGCCGAGGCCGCTGGCCGTCTGACGAACAAGCTCGGCACCTACCTGCGGCCCGGCGTCCTCGTGGTCGACGAGGTCGGCTACCAGCCCCTCGAACGAGCGGAGGCGAACCTGGTCTTCCAGGTCATCTCCAAGCGCTATGAGAAGGGCTCGATCATCCTGACCTCGAACAAGACCTTCAGCGAATGGGGCCAGGTCTTCGGCGACGAGGTCCTCGCCACCGCCATCCTCGACCGGCTCCTCCGCCACTGCGAAGTGATCTCCATCAACGGCCCCAGCTACCGGCTGAAGAACCGCTTCAAGGCCATCGAGCGAAAGGCGGAAGTGGCATAGGAGTCTCACGAGCTGCTTGGCACGGTCTGCCTCTTCCCTCGACGGCCGGATCTCAACGCGAAATAGGACGTCACCGCCGTCGCAACGAGTGGCAGGAGCGGATACAGAACTGCCGTCCCCCACGACGTGAAGCTCTTGTCCACCACCTCAAGGGTTCCCCACGGCGTTCTGGCCGCGGGCACTACGTCCCCTCGCTTGCCGTCATAACGCACCGTCACAATGTTCATGCTCACGTCGCCCACAAGCCGACCCGAGCACTCGACGTGGCTTCCACTTCGACTGCTTTCGAGCCGGCACTGCGAAAGACGAACCCGGACTTCGCTCCCAGCTAGTCCCAGCCGCACGAGCCCGAGAGCCCCGGCCGACACCGTTATCCCCAGAAACAGCACAGCAAGCACGCTCCAGGCCACGGCCGCTACGCCCCACCCCTTAGTTGTCATGGAGCCAGCATGGCGCACCAGGATCAGAAACAACTGGGGACGTTCGTCCGTACGCAGCTGGGGAGAGAAGTCCGTACGCCGACACCAGCCACCGTTCGATCGGAGGTTGCCCCGTCTCCGAGTGCACCGTGCGGTGATAGACCGTCTCCACCCACGCGGTGAACAGCCTGTTCAGCTCGGTGAGATGCTCAATCTGACCGACACGTTCCTCATCGAGTTCGACGAGGAATTGGTCACGGACGGTGCGGAAGAACCGTTCGATCTTTCCACGGCCCTGAGGCCGTCCGGGCTTGGAGTGCGTGAGGCGAACGGCCAGGGACGCGCACGCCCGCAGCAGCCACGTGTCCACGAACGCCGACCCGTTGTCGACGTAGATCGATTCGGGGACCCCGCGGGCAGACAGTACCGGCCGCAGGGCGGCGGCCAGGCGGACGGTGTCCTCGGCGAACCCGAACCGGTGGCCCCCGATCGCCCGGCGGTGGTCGTCGATGAACGCGAACAAGTACGTCTTCCGTCCGCCGATCTTCGGTCCGTGGAGGGCGTCTCCGGTCCACAGCTCGTTGCCGCGGGTGGCCTCGAACCGGCCGGACACGCTCTTGTCGCCGCTGACGCCGGTCAGGCCGGCGTCAGCGAAGTGCCGCTGCAGCGTCCGGTCGGTCGGTCGGTCGGTCGGCGACCACCCTTGTGTGGTCCGCAGGATCCGCTGGATCTGGGCCGCGGTGCGGGCGGGGTTCTCCTTCTTCAACGCGGCCGCCAGGTCTCCAGCACCTCCACCGGAGTCCGCGGGGTGACCTGCCGCTGGGCCGGGACCAGCGCGGGGAAACCGCCCGCTCGGTAGTGGCGGACCCAGCGGTCCAGCGTTCCGCGGGCGACCTTGACTTGCCGGCCGAACGGGTCGGTGTGCTCTTTCGCGGGCGAGTTTCCCGCGCTGGCGTGTCGTGAGCTTCGTGTCGATCAGGTCCTGGATCAGGCCGTAGCGGAACAGACCCACCTGCCGGGCCCGCTCCGCCCGGCGACGGTCCTCGTCCTCACTCGGTGACATAGGCAACCCACCTCGCGTCTCGAACAGAGCCCGCCGCTTCGCCGGCGGACACGGTCAAGACTTCCGGCACCCTCCGATCCCGCCCAGGGCGGCCCGTGTTGATCAAATAGCGATAGAAGGCGAGGTCAGGACCTTGCCGCCTATCGCCCGGCCTGCGAACTCCCACCGCGACACCGTGAGCATCTGCGGCCACTTGGCCGAGGCGGCCCGATGGGCGGCCGTGACCGCCGAGACGGCATCAGCGAGCGTCGACGGCGTCGCATCCGGCATCACCGGGTCATCGGCCAGCGCGACCAGGGCGACCAGGGCGACCAGGGCGACCAGGGCGACGGTGAAGTACCGCCGGATGTCCTCGGCCCGTCCGGCGAACGCCCGCAACCAGCCACGGACAGTGCCCTCGGCCAGGCCCAGGACAGCAGCGACCCTGTGGTGTCCCATGCCCAGCGCGGCTATCTCCAGCCCGGCCCCGATCACCTCGGCCGCATCCGTTCACCGTGGCCAAAACGCCTCCGCAAGCAGCAGGTGCGTGACACCGCAGCCCGAGCACCGTGTACGGCGTGGCCGCAGAGACAACCGGGCCCCAGATCGCCTCAGATCTCCCGGGGCCGCCCGTGACCCCACGGCGCGAGCACGGCCCCGCACGACGGACATGTAAGCCGGCCTGCCCGCAGCTGCCGTTCCACCAACAGGACGTCCGAGTCCACGATCAGCACCGACACCTCCGCCTGACCTGCAACAACCAGCCGGAACCTCTCCAAACAGGCCAACGGTCATGCTCGACTCGCCCGATCACCTGCGTGCCCGGCTTGGCTTGGTGTGCTCCCACGGACCAGGTCGGGACCTAATCCATTTCGCCCGGATGGTGTGAGCTAAGACAATGGAGGAGCTGGAAGTAGCGACTCTCCGAGATCGAAGCAGGTTGCTGAGCCGATGACTGAAACGCCATCCCCCATGCAGATGGTCACCTTTGCGGCCTGGCGGGATGGCGCGCTGCACTCGGGCAGCCCGGCCGATCGGCGCTACGTCACCCTGGCTGAGCTTCTGGTCCGACTGGGGAGTTACGGCCTCGGGCTGAGATGGAAAGCTCAGATGTTCGACGATCAGCCACACCCGGCGTTCGCTCAGATGATGAAGGCTTCAGCGGGCACCGGAATCCCCACCCTCGAGTTGCTGACCATGGACGCGCCCTACCTGCAGGCGGTCGACGGAGACTTCGAGGGCTACGCGGGAGGCGAACTCATGCTGATCCTTAGAGAGTTCGACAGTTCCAGTTGGGATGTCCGCACAGCCGACGCGTGGGTGCTGAGTGAGATCCAACGGCACTACCCGGACGCCAGGCCCATGACTTCAGATGAATGGGACGGCACGAACTAATCCTGAGGATGGAACGACGTAGCCGGTGGCCCCGTCCGCCGGCTGTCCATGAGCTCTTCATGCTCACGGTGTCGTCGCACACGAAGCAACCTTCAGAACCCAGACACCGCTACACCCTGTGCACAACAAGAGTGTCGCCGTCACTCCACTTCATCACCACGCAGAGTGTCGTCTAACAGTGGACAGGGCCGGACGGGACGTTGCCGTACCGGCAGGGCAGACACGCGCAGGCGTGGGCGTGGACGGTGAAGTTGTCGGCGGACACGGCGAGTTGGTACAACTGCGGCACGGGGTCCTCCGGGGTGTTTCGTGGCAACGAAAAACTCTCCAGAGGCCCCCTCCGCATGCCTACCGAGCTCCAGAAACCCACACTCGAACCACCGTGCCCGTCATCACCAGGCTCTGACGTCACCACCATGTCCCGGTGCGGTAAGGGAACTGGGCTCGGGGCACCCGCCCGCCCAGTCGGCCACTAGCGTACGGCCATTGGGCCCAGCAGCCCAGCCGACCGCCACACCCCGGGAGACTCCGCCATGCCCATCCTTGGTCCCCGCACCCTCCTCGCCACGATCGCCCTCGCAACCACGCTGACGCTGACCGCCTGCGACCCCGCAGCCGAAGCCGAAGCCCCTCCCGCCGCCTCCGCCCCTGTCTCCGCCCCTGTCTCCGCGCCCGCAAGGTCCGCCTCGCCCGCCGGTTCGGGCAAGCACACGCTGGCCGAGGCCGCCACCGCCGGCGGGCTCACCAAGGCCACCGGCGCCAGCGCGGTCTCCGACGTCCCGGTCGACCCGGGCGAGATGCGTGACGGCATGAACCTGGTGGTCGCCGACTACAACCGTGCCGGGCAGACCTCCGGCCGCCGCATCCTTTTCGTCGGCGTCGACAGCGTTCCCGAGGACCCGAACAAGCGTCGCGAGCACCTTTGGCGCGGCCTGATCGACTACGCGCTGCAGAACGGCTCCACCGGCACCCCCACCACCGCCACGCCGTACCAGCCCGGCCCGTTCGGCGGATCCCTCGAGTGCCTCAGCCTGCCCGAGTCCGCCAACGCCACCGACGTCATCTGCGGCTGGTCCGACACCACCACCGCCGCCGTCGCACTCTTCCCCCGCACCACCCCGGCCGAAGCCGCCCGCCTCTTCGCCGCCATGCGCGCCGACCTCGAACACTGACCGCCCCGTCTACCGCACCCCCATTGCCGGGGCGTCGCGCACGCAGCGGCGCCGCCGGGTGATCCACGCCAGGGTGCCTTCCACGATCCAGCGTTTGGGAATGACCTTGAAGCCCTGGCCCTTGCGGCGGCCGGGGTGGTCGGGGATCTCCAGGTCGAGGCCGAGGGTCCGGCGGCTCCAGGGCACGAGTTCGCCGTCGTAACCGTGGTCCGCCCAGACCTTGGTGACCTGCGGCCTTGATCGACTGAGCGTCGATGATCGCGGCCGTCGGCTGCTCGGAGCGTCCCGCGCGGCGGCGGACCTCCTTCACCAGCGCGGCGTGGATCGCGGCGAACACGTCCTGGCGAACCCAGCGGCGGAAGAAGTCGAAGACCTTGCGCGGCGGCGGGCACGGCCTGACGAGCCCCAGAAACCCACACTCGAACCACCGTGCCCATCATCACCAGGCTCTAACGAGTTGGTGCGTGATTGCGGGTGAGCGTCCGTGCTGGTGGGTGGCATGATCCGGGCTGTGACGATCATGGCCAGTCGGACGGTTCTCGCGCATCGGTTGTTCACGGGTATCTCCCGTCAGCATCTCGCTTGTCTGGTCGCGGAGTTGGCCGGCCCGTGGCAGACCGGTGTCGAGGGCCGCCGCCACAAGGCACGTGGTGGGGCCAGGAGGCGGGCTGCGGGTGCTGGCGCCAGGCATCGGCTGGTATTCGTGGACCGGCTGGTTGCCACGTTGATCCACCTGCGGCACGATCTGCCGCACTCGGTCCTCGCCCTGCTGTTCGGTGTCGACCGCTCTACTGTCACCCGGGCCGTCGGTGAGATACGGGCGCTTCTGGCCGAGCGGGGATGCGCGGTTCCCGACCGTCCTGGCCTGCGGCTTCGGACTCTGACGGATGTGTTCGCCTATGCCCAGGCCGAAGGCATCGAGCTGCGGCTGGACGCCACCGAGGTCCAGGTCCGCCGCCCCTTGGCCGTCCGCGGCGGACGCCGCGCGTTCGTCTCGGGCAAGAAGAAGCAGAACACGATGAAGGCCACTGTCATTGAGCGTTTTCAGCGTTGCCTCTCCAGGGTGAGGACGGCTCTGGCGATGACGCTCATGCGGTTGGGGCTGATGCGGGATCTGCGGAAGATCTGCCAGGACTTCAGTCGCGCCATGGCTCGTTCGACGGGTGCCCGGGCCGCGGACAGGGCCCGGTTTTGGGTCCGCTCGGTGGGTGTGAGTTCACCGCCCGGTGGGCGGCGCTTGGCGGTGGTGACCCAGTCGCCGGCACCGATGTAGGCCATGTCGGCGAGGATCGGGACTCCCTGGCGTTCGCAGATCCGGAGGATCTTGTGGGTGCGGGCGGCTGTCAGGTCGTGGGTCCGGCCCGGCAGTGCCGGCGACAGCATCTCGCCGGCCGAGTCTGTGACGACCTGCACGTTCACCCCGTGCCTCTTGTGTTTCGAAGAGTAGTCGGCCTTGCCGTCGCCGACGCGGTCGCACTCTGCGAGCGTGCCGTCCAGGAGGACGAAGTCCGGATCGTCTGTGCGCAGTGTCTTCAGCAGGCCCGGCGCCTGGTCGGCGAGCAGGCCGGTGACCGCGGTGACGTACGTGTGGGCGGTGCCGACGGATATCCCGAAGGCTGCGGCGAGACGGGCGAGGGTGTCGTGGCGGCGCAGGTACACGAGTGCGACCAGCGCACGGCGGTGCGGCGGCAGTTTGCACCGCCGGTCACCCTCACGGGTGACGATGAGCATCGTGACCCACTCGACCAGGGCGTGTGGCAGGTCGAGTGCGGCAGGATACGGAACCACCAGGGCTCCTGAGCTGTCGAGTTGAGACGTCGAACACCTCCCTCAACGGCACGGGAGCCCTGTCCGTTGCGCACCCCGGCCTCACGCCGCCCCGTCACCCGATCAGGGGCCACGCTGAAAACGCTCATTGCCGATGCCCGGGGCCGCACGCTCTGGAGCGATGCCCTGCGGCCAGGGCGGATGCATGACGCGACCGCCGCACGCAACGAAGGCATCGGTGTCTGTTTCCAGCACTTCCCGGACGTGGAAGTACTTTTGGACGACGGCTACCTCGGGCTCCGGCGCGACCATCCTGGCCAGGCGATCACACCGCCCAGAAAACCGAACAAGATCGCTTTGCCGCACGTGCACGCCGCCAGAGAAGAGGCCCGGCACCGACACTCATCGAAACGCATCACCGTCGAACACGCCCTCGCCGACACAAACGCTGGAAGCAGCTGACCCGCTGGACTCACCGGCGAGATGCCCTGCCCGACACCTACCGGGCCATCGCCGGCCTCGTCTCCGACCGCAACACCACCGTTTGACAAAACCACCAGCTCAGGACCGTGCATCTCCAACGCAATCACGCACCAACTCGTAACCGATCGTTTCAGAATGAGGTTCGGAGTCGTCGCAAGCAGATGATGCTGCAGGCGAGTTGGAGTAGTCCGAGGTGGAGGTCGGCGCGTATCTCGTAGCGAATCCGCAATCGCTTGAACTGGTGGAGCCAGGCGAAGGTCCGCTCAACGACCCACCTGGTCTTTCCCAGACCAGAACCATGCGGGACGCCTCGATGAGCGATCTTCAGGGTGATGCCACGGGCCCGGAGGATGCGCCGGTGCTTGTCGAAGTCGTAGCCGCGGTCGGCGAACAGCCGGCCCGGCCGATGCCGCGGCCGCCCGCGGACCCCTCGGGTGCGGGGTATCGCGTCCAGCAGTGGCGTCAGCTGGGTGACGTCGTGCCTGTTTCCGCCGGTCAGGGTGACGGCGAAGGGTGTTCCGTGCCGGTCGACGATCAGGTGGTGCTTGCTGCCCGGCCGTGCGCGGTCGACCGGCGAAGGTCCGGTGTGAGCCCCCCTTTGAGGGCTCTGACGTGCGAGCCGTCGATCGCGGCGTCGTCCATGTCCAGCAGACCTGCCCTGCGGAGTTCTGCGAGGAGGATGGCGTACAGGCGGGGCCAGACGCCGGCCTCGGTCCAGTCCCGCAGCCGCCGCCAGCACGTCACCCCGCTGCAGCCGATCGTTTCGGTCGGCACGCCTGCCCAGGTCACGCCCGTGCGCAGGACGTAGACGATCCCGCGCAAAGCCGCACGGTCGTCCGCCGGCAGCCGGCCCGGATACCGCCGACGCCGCGGCGGACGAGGCGGGAGCAACGGGGCGACACGATCCCACAGGTGATCAGGCACAAGATCATCTGACACCCGCACCACTCTGCCGCCATCAGGACCGATCGCCAAGACCTCACGCCGGACTCATTCTGAAACGACCACTTGGGCGACGATGTCCTCCGGCGCCAACCGCTCACTCATGCGTGGGGGCTTCGCCCGACGCGACCTGCAACCGCTCAAGGGCAACGTCGAATGCCCTTTGCTGTCTCCGGACGGCACCCGCATCGCCTACAAGGAGATGCTTCCCGACCACATCTGGCGCCTCACCATGCTGCGCCTCGCGGACTTGAGCGAGACCCCACTCGCCGAGACGCGCAGCGTCGACGACCAGGCCGCATGGCTGGACGACACCACCCCCGCGTACGGGCTGCCCCACGCACGGGGAAGCGGTGCCGACACCTGGGCCGTGCCGCCGGCGGCACCGGAAGCCCGTGCCTGCTGGCCCGCGACGCCGAGTCGCCCAGCCGGCGGGGCGGATAGGGAGGGCTCTCACGCCCGTACGTCGGCATCGGGTCGCGCCGCCGACGCGGATGCCTCGGGCGAGTCGCCGTACCGGCGGGAACGGCCGCGGCCGTTCCCGCTCGGCATGACTCGGATCGCCCGCCCGTGCCCTCGGAACGAGGCGGGGACGGACGATTCACATGACCGGTCGACGATGCTTATCGATCGACGTCAACCATTCATGCCGGCGTGGGAATTCGGTGCTTTCATCAGTGCCAGCCGGTGCACCAGACGAGGCTCGTGGTGTAGCTGTACAGGCATCCGCGGGAGACGTACGGAGGGCCGTCGTATATCGAGTCCCCCCATCCGCTGTTGTTGAGGACAAGACCCAGCTGGCCTTGCCACGAGGCCCCGCCGTTTGACGAGCGGTCCATGTAGGTTTTGTAGGTCTGCGACGAGTCGTAGAGCCATCCCTGCTGGGTGATGTATTCGTGGTGGTCGGACCCGAGGGACGTCGCGATGTTGATCGTGCCGAAGTTCGGGACGGAGTTACAGTTCGACCAGTACGCTCCGATGACGCAGCCGGAGGCAAGCTGGGCGGTGTTGCCGTTCGCCGCCTGCGCCGAACGATTTCTCTTGCTCTCCAGCAGTCCCTTGACCTGCTTCGAACTGAGCAGCGCCTGGTCTTGCCCGCCGATGATCAACGGGTTGTCCGCGCTGCCCAGCGGCGCGTTCGGGTTGTAGGTACGACTCCCGGGTGCGCCGAGGCCGGCCTGGTCACGCATGTCGTCGTGGGCCGCCTGTGCGGGGCTGACGGCGAGGCCTGCGACCACAGCGCTGGCGGCCAGGGCGGCACCGAGGGTGGAACGTAAGGACATCAACTGCTCCTCAACTCCTTCATGGGTGGGAATCCTGAAATGGAATTTCGCCATCCGAATCCAGGTCCTGATGGATTGCAGCTCTCGTGATCCGAGCGACTGGATCTTGTCAGGGGCGCCTCAATGGTGCAAGAAGATTCAGATCGCCGGGGTCGCGATCTCGCCAACGCCGCCATACGGCGCGTCGCCCCGATCCGCTACGTCCGGAAAGCCCGGCGGGCCGGGCTGGAGTGAGGGGCGGACGGGTCAGGGAAGGCAGCACAAGGCCGTGCGGGGCAATGCGCAAGCCATGGATCCTCCGCGTCGCCGGAAGGGCGGCGGCCTGCCGTCCTGCACCCCGTAGCGAAATGACCTCTGGGTGCTCATGCGTCGCCGACTGCCCCACTGGCACCACACTTGACCAGCTCATTCATGTCGCCGACGGCGGTGGGCACGCAAAGAACGCTTCCCGTCCGCCAAGGCGAGCGCGGTCTGGGATGCCACCGGGTCCGGTGGTGTCCCGGCCGGCATCGCCACATGACCTCGACCATGGCCGCCATGCTTGCCTCACGCTTCTGCGGGCCTGCCGGCTGTGCGCCGGGAAAGCAAAAGCGGACTCTTCGGTCCCGCCCCCTGATCCTGGCCGAACTCCGATGCCTGATCGAATCCCGTATTGGTCCATACAAACAACGAGGCCGGACCCCTTCTTGCGCATAACTAATCATCTCAGAATGAGGTTCGGAGTCGTCGCAAGCAGATGATGCTGCAGGCGAGTTAGAGTAGTCCGAGGTGGAGGTCGGCTCGTATCTCGTAGCGGATCCGGAGGCGTTTGAACTGGTGGAGCCAGGCGAAGGTGCGCTCGACGACCCATCTGGTCTTGCCCAGACCGGATCCGTGGGCGGTGCCTTTGCGGGCGATCTTCGGTGTAATGCCGCGAGCCCGGAGCAGGCGTCGGTACTTGTCGTAGTCGTAGCCGCGGTCGGCGAACAGCCGCCGCGGCCGGTGACGGGGCCGGCCGACCAGGCTGCGGATGCGGGGGATGGTGTCCAGCAGGGGTATGAGCTGGGTGACGTCGTGCCTGTTTCCGCCGGTCAGGGTGACGGCGAGGGGTGTGCCGTGCCGGTCGACGATCAGGTGGTGCTTGCTGCCCAGCCGTGCGCGGTCGACCGGCGAAGGTCCGGTGTGAGCCCCCCTTTGAGGGCTCTGACGTGCGAGCCGTCGATCGCGGCATCGTCCATGTCCAGCAGACCTGCCCTGCGGAGTTCTGTACGCGCCGCCCACCGACGACACCAACACCCCCGTCCACCTGTACTACCACGGCAACGGCGGGTAACCCCGGCCAGGCTCGCCCCGCAGGCCAGGCTTGATTGTCAGTCCCGGCTCGTACCGTCGTGAGCAAGAGGACCGGGATCCGCCCCCAGCCCGCAGGACGAGCGGGAGCAGGCCATGGGTGAGATCACCGTCAGTGCGCAGCACCTGGACCACCTCCTGCATGACCCCACGAGCGCGTACGGCGCCCCGTACCAGCGGGCCTACGCCGACCTCGCCTCCACCCACCGCGGCCGGCCCGTTGCCGAGATCGTCCCGCTGCTGCGCGCGGCCGCCGATGCCGCGCTCCTCGGCTTTACCGGCGCGGACCTGGCCGAGCAGGCGGAGGCGATCAGCAGCCGCGCACGGTACGAGCTGCGGGTGCGGGTGCGGGTGCGGGTGCGGGTGCGGGTGCGGGTGCGGGTGCGGGTCACCAACTCCTGACCCAGCCTCGGGAAACGACCGTACGCCGCTGGTCACCCCATGAAGCCGCCGCCGCTCCTGCCGGGGTTGTCGGACCAGTGGCTGCTGCCTCTTGAGGGCTGAGGACGGGAGCTCGTCCTGGACGGCTGCTCAGGGCTATCCCAGGCCCCGTATGTGGAGTGGCCGAAAGGTTGCGCCTCGCGCTCTTTGGAATGGCATGGCGGGCTCACAACCCAGAAGAGCCACCCTTCCTCGACCTCGACGGACGGGCCGCCGGGGGCAGGCCCTTGGTGCACGCCGTCGACTGCACCGAAGCCCCGCCGAACGCACCCCGGCTCCTCGGCATACGCCCTATCTGCGCATCGGGGCGGGCGGCCCGTGACGGCAGGGGACTTCTGGTCGTTGTCGGGGCGCATCCGTCCACGTCATCGACCGAGGGGTTCGCATGCCCACGGAACGCCTTGATCCCGCCCTGTTCAAGCTATGTGGCGTTCTCGCTGTGGGTGCCTTCGCTCCGCTTCTCGACAGCACGATCGTCTCCGTGGCAGTCGAAGTCCTCGCCGACGACCTCGGTGTTTCGACGACGACCGTACAGTGGGTGAGCACCGCCTACTTGCTGGCGTTCGCGATGGTCATGCCGGTGAGTGGCTGGGCCGGTGACCGGTTCGGGACGCGGCGGGTCTGGCTAGGTGCGCTGGTCCTGTTCTCCGTCGGTTCGCTGTTGTGTGCTTGCGCCTGGAGCGCCGGATCGCTGGTCTTTTTCAGGAGTGTGCAGGGGGCCGGTGGGGGGCTGATGATGCCGGTCCTGCAGACCATTGTGATTCGAGCCTGCGGCGGCCGAGGGGTGGGGCGACTCATCGCGGTTGTCTCGCTGCCTGCTCTGCTGGGCCCGGTTCTGGGGCCGGTGTTCGGCGGGCTGCTGCTTGGGCATCTCAGCTGGCGCTGGATCTTCTACGTCAATCTGCCCGTCTGCGCGCTCGCGCTGTTCCTCGCCTGGCGAGGTGTGCCCCGGGACCGTCGGCAGCATGTTTTCCGCCTCGATGTCGTAGGGCTGGTGTTGGTCTGTCCGGGCCTGACTGCGCTCGTGTACGGGCTCTCGCAGTGCGGCGGCCAGGACGGTGCGGGAGGGGGACGGGTGCTCCTGCCGACGGCGGTGGGGGGCGTCCTGGTCATCGCGTTCGTCGGATGGAGTCTGCGGAGCAGTGCGCCCCTCATCGACATGCGCCTGTTTCGGATGCGCTCCTTCGCCGCGACGTCGGTACTGATGTTCGCCGGCGGTTCGACCATGTACGGCGGGATGTTTCTGCTGCCCCTTTACTGCCAGCTGGTGCTCGACAAGGGCATCGTCGCCACCGGTCTCCTGCTCGTTCCACAGGGCATGGGCGCGCTGGCGGCGCGGGTGGCCGGGATGGTCACCGACAGGATCGGGCCGCGTCTGGTCGTGGTGACCGGCCTGCTGTTGAGCGCGGTCGCGACGTGGCCCTTCGCCGCCGCAATGGGTGGGGGCTCGGTCGTCGGTGTCGCTCTGTTCTTGCGTGGTCTCGGTACGAGTGCTGTCAACCTCGCTCTTATGGTCGGCGCCTATCAGGGGCTGGACGGCTCCCAAGTCGCGGATGCCAGCACCACGACGCGCATCCTCCAGCAGCTCGGCGGTTCCTTCGGCATTGCCGCTCTCGCCGTTGTGCTCCAGCGCGGTGGCCACAGCGCCACGGCCTTCGCGCACGCCTTCGGCTTGACGACCGCTCTCACCGTCTGCTGCGTCATCGCGGCAGCGTGGCTGCCCGGCCGCCGAGCCCCGGCTCCAGCGTCTCTGGCGGCAGCAGGGGGACGGTCCTGAGGGCCCTGCCCGGGGCCTTCTTGTGGCCCGTCCGCCCGGCAGCGGCCGGAGGCCTTCCGGACGGGTCACGGGTGACAGGGCCGGCCAGATGATCAACCATCGCGTGACCTATGCCCGCACGTCCCTGTTGACCGGACATGAACCTTGAGAGGATCCGTCACCTCACCTTCGACGGCTTCGGCTACCGGTACCGGATCGTCGAGAACGCTGCTCCCGTCACCGAGCCGGTCGTCGTACTCGGTGGCGCTTTCCAGGATATGTACGCCTATCAGCGGCTCGAAGCGCGCTGGGCGGCGTCGGCGACCGTCATCAGCGTGGACCTGCCAGGATCGGGCGCGGCCGATGTGCTGCCCGCCTCGTACGGCTTCGGTTTCCTCATCGGCGCGCTGGCGGACCTGCTGGACCGACTGGATCTGGGGGGAGTGAACCTCTTCGGAGCGTCCTACGCGGTGCCGATCGCCTACGGCCTGGCCCAGGAGCGCCCTGAGCGCGTCGCCCGCCTGGCCTTGGTGGGTGCCGCTCCGGTGTACCCGCCAGACCAGCGCGCCGCGCTGCGGTCGATGGCCGACGCCCTGGAGTCCGGTGATGCCGGCGCCTACGCCCGTATGAGCATCGCGGCGCTGCTGTCTCCGGGCGAGCGGGACGTCCACAAGCGCGCGGTCGTCACCCGTGTCCTCGCCCGCACGATGGGGTCGGTCACGCAGGCCGACATCCCCCGGCATCTTGCCTCCACCCACCGTGTCATCGACTGGCAGGGGCTGTGGCCCGGCGGTTTCCGGGACGTTCCGGCGCTGGTCTTCACCGGCGAACACGACACCCTCACCCACCCCGGTCTCGGGCGTAAGGTCGCCGCCACCATCGACGGAAGCGTCTTCACCCTGATCCGGGGCGCCGACCACCTCTGCCATCTCGAACGCCCCTCGGAGATGTCCGAGTTGCTGGATCGCTTCTTCACCGATCAGCCACTGGACGACCTGCCGTACCTCACGCCCCTCGAACACCACGCCAGGCCGGCCGCCCTGGTCCCGTGACGGCTCCCACGAGCCCACGACCAGTCCGCCACCGCACTCCTCTCGCCTACCTCAAGGGGCATAGATGTCCGACCTCCGGCCCGAGACGGCCGTGACTCCCGAGTCCGCCGACCACGGCTTCGTCACCTACACGGAAGCCGTCCTCGACACCCTGGCGCGCCATCCCGGCCTGACCGCGATCGTCTGCCATGACCGCCGGCAGATCACCGCCGGCGAGTTGCGCGACAGCGTCCACCAGCTCGCTCGAGAACTGATCGCGCGCGGCATCCGGCCCGGGCAGACCGTGTCCCTGCTGACCGGCAACACCCCTCAGGCGCTCATCGCGCGTTACGCGGCCAACCTCGCCGGTGCGCGCGTGACACCCCTGTACGACGGCCTGAACGCGGACGCCCTGGCGCACCTGGTGGAAGTCGCCGACACCGAGCTGCTGCTGGTCGACTCCACCCGGTACGCGGACCTGGACCGGCTCGAACCGCTTCTCCACGTGCCGATGCTGGCGACCCTGGGCCCGCGCCCGGGCGCCGACGATATCTGCGCGGCAGCGGCCGGGCAGCCGTCGGCGCCTGTCACCGTGCCCGTAGGCGCCGACCACGACTGGTGCATCCGCCACACCGGCGGCACCACGACCGGGCTGCCGAAGAGCCTGCAGATGAAGCACGGCCCCTACCGCCGTACCCTGGACCACCTGTGCTCCCCCATGGACACCCCGCCGCGCTATCTGGCATGTACGCCGCTCAGCCACGTCGCGGGGCTCTGGGCGGACCTGGCGCTCCTCCTGGGCGGATCCGTCGTCCTTCAGCTCTCCTTCGATCCCGGCGGATCCCTCGCGGCGATCGAACGCGAGCGGGTCACCCGTCTGTTCCTCCCCCCGCCCCTGCTGTATCAGCTCCTCGACCATCGCGCGCTGCCCGCCACGGACATCTCCAGCATCCGGCAGGTCACCTACGGGGGCAGCCCCGCATCGACGGCCAGGCTGCGGCAGACCGAACGTGCCTTCGGCAAGGTGCTGCACAGCTGGTACGGGCAGAACGAGACGCTCGGGCTCACCGAGGTCCACCCCGATGAACACGACCGCGTCGGGCGACACGGACAGATCACCGTCGGCCGCGCCATGCCCGGCGTCGAACTCCGCATCGTCGACCCGCACGGCAGCGTCCTCCCGAACCGCAGCGAAGGCGAAATCCATGCCCGCGCCCACAGCGCCATGAACGGCTACTGGAAGCAGCCCGAACTGACCGCCCGCGTGCTGCACGACGGCTGGGTACGCACCGGCGACATCGGCTACCTCGACGACGACGGCTACCTCTTCCTCGCCGACCGCGGCCACGACACCATCACCATCGACGGCACACAGGTCTATCCCAGCGAGATCGAGGAAGTACTGACGACCCACCCCTCCGTCGCCCAGTGCGCCGTCTTCGGTATGCGTCATGAGGACACATGCGAGCGCGTCCACGCCGCCATCGTGCCCGCCCACGGCCATACCGCCGACATCCACGAACTGCGCCGCTTCATCACCGCCCGCAAGACTGGTATCCATGCCCCGCACACGTTCCACGTCCTGAAAGCCATCCCGGTCAACAGCATCGGCAAACCCGACAAGCACGCACTCCGCCGGGCACTTTCCCAGGGTGACTTGGTTCACGAGAACGACTCGTGAAGCAGGCCAGCCAGGGCAAGGACGACAGTGCGGCAAAGTGCACGGTGGGCACGATGCCGGAGACTGGCGGTGCCCGGGACCAACGTGACGAGTGAGCGATGCGGGTTGGCTGCTTGGCAGGGAGCGCCCGCCGCCGCCCTGCCGGCAGGCGCGCGCTACTCAACTTGATTGGGTGATGTCGGGTGGTGTGGGCCCGGTCACCTGCGCCGGTGACCGCCGACCCACATGGGCTGGCCCTCGGTGTGCATACTGTGACCGGCTGAGAGGCCGTCGTCCGACCGAACGGCGATGGGCGGGGCCGATAGGTCACGGGCCGGGCCGGACGATCAAGGAGACCAGCGATGGATGTCAAGGAATGCTGGCGCCGCTACGGGCTTCGCCCCGTCGGCGCGGACCTCGACGAGGTCCGCGCACTCCTCAGAGAGCACACGGCGCGTGAGCGACGCGCCCAGGGCGCGGGCGACACTGAGCTGATGAGGCTCTGCTGCTTCCAGCTGTTCAACAGCGGCGACCTCGACGACGTGCTCCTGATCTGGAGTGCGAAGCAAGCCAGCTTCGACGCAGCGTGCTCGATCGACATCGAATTCCTGCTTGGGCACGGGCTCGACGCGACGAAGGCCCACCTCTCGGCCAACCGTGCACCTGCTGCGGCGGCGGCGCTGGATCGACTGCGCAAGTTCGAGGCTGACGGTGAATTCGAGGGCTTCTCAGTGGAGGAGCGCTCCGCCTCCTACGACCGGTACTACGGCGACTGACGATTCTGCAGCGCGGCGCCGCTCAGTCGTCCGTGATGAGGCCGGCGCCCGCAAGGCAGCTGTCGACGAAGTCCGGGCGGTACTGGATCTGCTTGAGCCTGTGCTTCACGGCCCTGGTGATCTGGCCCAGGTCGGCTGCGGCAAGGTTGCCGATGTCGCGCTTGACCAGCGACCAGATGCCCTCCTGCGGGTTCAGGTCCGGCGCGTAGGTGGGCAGCTGGAACACTGTGAGCCACGCGGCATTCGCGGCGATGAACTCCCGCATCCCGGCGGTCAGGTGGAGGCGGACGTTGTCCCAGACCAGCACGATCGGTCCGCCGAGCTGGATGCGGGCACGCACCAAGAGGTCGCGGAGGTCCCGCCAGCCGAAGCCCTTCGGCTCGCCCTTGCGCCCTCGGTACTCGCGGATGGCGTAGATCAGCCGAGACCGCTCGCTCGGCTTGTAGCAGGTCATACCCGCCATCGACACCCGTCCGGAGCCCCGGCCGCGAACCCGGACGACCGGGGTTCGGCCGATCTGTCCCCAGGTTCGAGAGCGCGGCGGCGTCATCGACTGGCCGGCCTCATCCTCGAAGACGATCCAGCCGTTACACGCCGCCGCACAGCTCTTACCCGTGGCCAGACCTCCTTCTTCCACAGGTCAACCGACGCATCGTCGCGCTCGATCGCCCGGCGGGTGGGCTGCTGCCACGACCAGCCGTGCCGCTTCAGCAGCCGCCACGTGCCTTCCACCGTGTACGAAACGTGGAACAGTCGACCGATCAGCGTCTTGACTCGCGCCAGCGTCCACCGCTGATCGGCCCAGCCGTGGGCGAGTGGTCCACGATCCAACTCCCGCTCCAGTCTCGCAATCTGAACCGAGCTGAGCCTGGGACGTCCGGGCGATCCCTTCGACAGGATCCCGGCCTCGCCTCGCTCGCGCCAAGCCCGGCGCCACCGCTCCACCGACCGCTCGCTCACCCGCAGCGCGGCAGCGATCTCCCGGTTCTTCTCCGCGCACTCGAAGCGTTCCACGGCCTGCAGCCGGATCCGCTCCCGCACGGCCCTCTCGGCGTCGGTCAGCCCGCCGCCCTGCGCGTACCTCACAGCCCCATAGCTACCGCAGTCGACAGGTCGGCGTCAGGCAAACATCCCCCGACATCACCCAATCAAGTTCAGTAGCCAGCGAGGATGAAATCGCCACCGACCGGTGCGGCGATCTTGTCGACGCCGGACAGAGCGGTGAGCGGGGTGACGGGGGTGCTGCTCTCGGTGCTGTCGCCGAGCTGGCCGAGCGTGTTGTTTCCCCAGGCGTGAAAGGTGGCTATCGCCGCCGCGATGGCCATGCTGTGGTTGAAGCCGCCCTCGATCTGCGTGACCTCCCCGGTCCAGGCATCCTGGGTCCTGACCGGGGTGTAGCGGTTGACGATTGATGGTGCCGTTACGAGGAGCCGGATTGCTGAGGGCGACAGTCGGGGCTACTCGGCGGGGTCGAACTGCACGATCGCACCCGGACACTCGGCCGCGACGCCTGGAGAGCGTCGGTCTCCGCGAGTCCACGCACAGGGTTCAGCGCGGCTTCGTCGTAGACCGCGGGTCTCCATCCCTCTCAGGGCGTTGTACGGCGCTGCCCTGTGCAAGGCAACGTCGGCCCCAGGCGCAGCAGCGGGTGATGATAGAGGTATGTCCGATCGTGACGACTTCCTGGCGTGGGTCAGGGCCACGTTGTACGAGGCGGAGGTCGCGCTCCACAACGGCGACGCCGCTCCCCGGCGTGCGCTGTGGTCGCGCACCGAGCCGGTGAGCGTGCTGGGGGCGTGGCGGAACGCCGTGGGCCGCGAGGAGGTAGACGCCCTCTTCACCAGCCTCGCGACAGCCTTCTCCGACTGCACCTCGTACGCATTCGAGCTTCAGTCCTACGACGTCATTGGTGACATGGCCTACACCGTCGGCCTGGAGCACACCTCCGTCTCCGTGGACGGGCAGCCCCGTACGTACACGCTGCGCGCCACCCAGGTGTACCGCAGAGAAGACGGCGCCTGGCGAGTCGCCCACCGACACGGCGACACCCTGACCGACTGACCGGCCGGAGTCACGTGCAGCGCGGCCCGGGCAGAGGACGAGCCAGAACCTATGGCTGCGCCCCTGCAAGTCATAGGTTCTAAAGCGTGTTGCAGAAGGCTCCGGTTCGGGCATTTTCCCTGTATGCGTGGGGTGTTGAGGGCTGAGGCGTTGTGGGTGGAGACGTTCACGGGTCTGCGGATGCGGCAGTCCGAACGGCTGCTGAAGGTGGTCCGGGAACGGGGCGGGGACGGTCCTGGTGGTGGCCGGCCGTGGTGTCTGCCGCTGGCGGACCGGGTGCTGCTAGTGGCCGTGTACTACCGCACGAACCTCACGATGCGGCAGCTCGCGCCGCTGTTCGGCTGCTCGCCCGCGACGGTGTGCCGGGTGATCAAGCGGCTGCGGCCGCTGCTGGCGATCGAACCGGCCACCCGCCCGGCCGACGCGGTGGAGCGGTTGTGGATCGTGGACGGCACGCTGATCCCGGTCCGTGACCGGAAGACCGGAGCGTCCTCGCGTAACTACCGGTTCTCGGCGAACGTGCAGGTCATCATCGATGCCGACACCAAGCTGGTGGTCGCGGCGGCCCGCCCGGTGCCCGGCAACACCGCGGACGCGAGGGCATGGCGGGACTCCGGCCTGGCCCAGCACTGCGAAGGCGTGACCGTGCTGGCCGACGGCGCCTACATCAACACCGGGCTCGTCGTCCCGCACCGCAAACGTCCCGGACGGGCCCTGCTGCCCGGCGAGGAGGAGGACAACGCCGAGCACCGCCGAGTCAGAGCCGGCGTCGAGCACGCCTTCGCCCGCATGAAGCACTACAAGATCCTCCGCGACCGCCGCCAGCGCGGCAACGGCCTCCACCACGCAGTCCAGGCCGTCGCCCACATGCACAACCTCGCCCTGGCGACGACGTGATCAGACCACCCCTAAAGCGGTCCTGAACTGCCCGGAAACAACCTTCTGCAACACGCTTTAGTCTTCTGCGCGTGCCAGGGGATTGGCCTGAACGAGCGCCGCGCCGAGCGGGGTGAGGGTGTGCAGCACCGTGTTGGCCGACCGTCGGCTGTTGATCAGTCCTGCGTCGCGCAGTGCAGAGCTGTGCTGTGTAGCCGCCGAGGCGGAGATCGCCAGAGCTCGCGCGAGTTCACTCGTGGTCGCCCCCGCTGCGCAGGCGTGGAGGATCGCGGCGCGACTGCGTCCGACGACTCCGGCCAGCGCCGACACTGTGGTCAGGGCCGGGGCCCGGTCACAGCTTGGCACCCCGTCGAGGACCGAATAGACAACGACCGGCGGCAATCCGGGGTCCGCGATAGGAACGGGCGAGCCCCAGCAGAAGTACGAGGGGACGAGCAGCAACCCACGGCCTGCCAGGTGCAGATCCCGATCGTCGCCGTGCGCGTCCACGTGCAGCACCGGCGGCTCCCAGCGCATGGCCGGGCGGAGACTCTGGAGAAGTCCGTCGATGCCACCGGTGAGCAGGGCGCGAGCCCGCAGACACCGCTCAGCCTCCAGGCTTGCCTGGACACGGTCGGACTGGGGCGCGATAACGGCGTTGTAGTAGGCCCGGAGCACCTGCACCAGCTCGGCACGAATCTTCGTCTCGGCCAGGCGCGGGGCCCACGTGGGAGCGCCACTCACCTGGGCCAGGGTCTGGATCTCTTGGAGGACCTGGAGAGCGGGCACGGACATGATCGCGTCCACACCGGCATCCCACCCGCCGCCCGCGGCGGCCGGAGTCAGGAAATCGGGGAAATACGCCGCCCGTGGGAAGAGCGGCAACAGCATGCCGCGCACGGTCGTCTCCAGTCGCTCCTCGTGGAGGCGGCTCCGGGCGGTGCGGTGCCATTCGGCATAGGCCCAGCGGCCGCGGCGGGTCTGGAAGCGATGCAGGCTGGAGGCGATCTCCCAGAATGGATCCGCCGCGGCTGCCACACGCGTACGGGCGAGATCGGCATCAGTGAAATGGATACGGAGCAAGCAGTTCCCCTAATTTGACATGCGTCTTTCACATATGGCGAAACATGATGGATGCCGGGGATCACAGCTGACAAGGTCTTGCCGCACCACAAACGAAGTCCAGCCGCCGCACCACGACCGGCTGGCGACGTCAGTCCTGCCCGATCCCCCACAAGGAGTTCCCTGTGCGCAAGCCTGTGAACGCACTGCTCGCGACCGTCCTGGCGCTGGGCGGCGGAATGATCACGCTCGGTTCGGCCACCTCGGCTGCAGCGGCCAACCCGACGTGCAACTGGAGCGCGTCTTACTACGGGGCCTGGGTGCCCAACTACGGCACGACCAGCGTCAACGTCAACTGCGCCCTGTCTCAGGGCGTCATGAACAACGTCGCGGTGGGCACGCTGCAGGAGACCCTCAACATGTGCTACGGCGAACGCCTCGTGGTGGACCAGGACTTCGGTGCCGCGACCGAAGCCGCCCTGCGCCGCGCCCAGCAGAAGGCCGGCACGACGGTGGACGGCGACTACGGTCCGCTCACCCGGAAGGCCATCAAGCACAAGCCGGTGAGCGGCAGTACGTGCGTCCGCGTCCCCTAGCGTCGAAGCCTTCGTGACGGCTCATCGGTGTGAGGACGCCGTTCGAGGACTCGGAGTCAGGTCTGCTGCTTCGCCCCGTCGATCGCTTGATCGACGGGGCGAAGCCCTGCGAAGCGGCTGCTGCAGACGTGGCGTGGGCCATCTCCTCGTGACCGTGCTCGAAGAACGCGGCGCCCGTTCCGGACCGGGCGGTGAGGGCCACCGTGAGGTTTTCGCCGGCATCCTCGACCGGGTGCACTCCAGGTGACCCGACCTGGTGTTCGCGTACCAGACGCACCAGATCGGTCTGGACGAGATGTACGGACACGGCGTACGCGTCCCGCAAGAACCGCTCCTACCTGCGTCGTCGCGGGATCTGCTGCACCATTCCGGATAAGGCCGACCAGGCCCGTGACCGCAGGAACCGGGCTCCCGCAGCCGCCGACCGCCGCGTTTCGACCCGGCCGACTACGGCGAGCGCCACGCGGTCGAGTGCGGGATCAACCGCCTCAAGAGGCACCGGGGCGGTACCGCCGGTCGGCAGTGATGCGGCGACCTGGTGTGCGCTACCGCGTCCAGCGGTACCTCGTCCGGGTGGCGGCCCTCGACGACGACGCGGTCGAACAGTTCCCGGACGACCCGTCCTTTGGCCTGGGGCACCCGATGCCGCGGCACCCCGGCGTCCGTCAGCAGCCGGGTGAAGGCGGCACTGGTGCCGGACTCCTCACTTGGTGGACGCCGGGCAGGCGGCGTACCGGCCAGGCCGGGAGCCTGCCGCCGGTCGGGGCAGTGCGCAGGGCCTTCACCTCCGTGGCCGCCGGCACCCGGCCGGGGCGGCGGTCACGTACAGCGGCACCGAGCCGGCGTGGTCGGTGGCGAGCACCGCCCGACCGGGGGCGGCGAGCAGTGCCGCGAACCGCCCGTTGAGCAGTCGGAAGGCATGGATGTCGTAGATCGTGAACAGGCCGGTACGAGGTCGGCGTCGCTCGCGGGTTGGGCCGAACCGGTTAGCAGTCGGGCCAGTTCGTTCTGGTTGTGGAGTTCTCCGGCCAAGACGAGGGTGGTGCCGCCGGCTCGGGCGTGTGCGGCGTCGGGTGCGCCGGAGTGCAGCTGGAGCAGGCCCAGGCTTTGGTCCGCCACCCGCTCCCGCAGGTCGGCGCTGGAGGCGCGGGTGGCGAAGACCGACGCCAGAGGCCGGCCGCCGTCTTGGCGGATCTCGGCGAGGAACCCGACGGCGGCGGGCAGGGTCTGTCGCATCTCAGATGCTCAGCGCGTCGAAACCGCCGGTCTGGAAGTCGTAGCTGATCGGCACCTCGATCAGGAACGGCCTGCCGAGTCCGGCGCCCTTGCGCAGGGCGGCCAGCAGGTCCTCGCGGGTGTCGGCGCGTACGGCCTCGACACCGTTGGCGCGGGCCAGTGCGGTGAAGTCGACACCGGTGAACTTCACCGCCGGATCGTGCGCCCGGTGGTGGCCGAGGTTCTGGTAGAGCTCGATGAGGCCGTTGGCGTCGTTGTTGACGACCACGGTCACGATCGGCAGGTTGAGGCGGGCGATGGTCTCCAGGTCGGCGCTGTTGGAGTGGAAGCCGCCGTCGCCGGCGATCAGGAAGGTGGGCTGGCCGGGGCGGGCCAGGACGTCGGTGACCACGTCCACGTCCGGGCGGTAGACCCGGGGTACAGGGTTGGCGGTGGGCGAGATCCTGACCGCCGTCTTGTTCTCGCCGCGCTGCCGCATCGAGGGCCGCAAGTCCTCGGCGTAGTCGTAGCCGAGGGTGAGGAGGAGGTCGACCGGGCCGAACAGGGTGTCCAGCGCCGGGAAGGACAGAATGCCGTCCATGTACCCGGTGACCGCGCCGTAGTTCAGCGGGTGGTCGTGCGGGAGGACGTCCTTGGCGGTGTAGGTGGTGATGACCGGCAGGTTCGGCCGCTCGGCCAGCGCGCGGATGGCGGGCACCGCCGCCGGCGCGGATCGCGGCGGCGCCGACCACCAGGACCGGGTGGTGCGCGGACTCGACGAGCTCGGCCGCCTTGGTGGCGGCCTCCTGCCGGCCTTCCTGGGTCAGGCCGAGGGGCTTGGCGGGGATGCGGGGCTTGGGGTAAACCCGGTCGGTGTCGATCTTGGCTCCGAGGACGTCGACGGGCAGTGAGATGAAGCCGGGGCCGACGGATTCGGTCATCGCGGCGGCCATGGCCGAGTCCACCAGGTCGGTGACGTCGTCGGGGCGTTGCAGTTCCGCCGTGTACTCGGTCATCGGCCGCATGATCGCCACCGAGTCCAGGCACTGGTGGGTGTCGTTGGGGAAGATGTCGTGGGACTCGGACTGCGCGGCGAGCGCGATCACGGGCGAGCGGTCCAGCGCGGAGGCGGCGACACCGGTCGACAGGTTGGTCATGCCGGTGCCGAGGGTGGCCCGGCATGCCTGGGGACGGCCGGTGATCCGGGCCAGGACATCGGCGGCGACGCCGGCGGTGAACTCGTGACGGGTGAGGACGAGGTCGATGTCGTCCGCCTCGTCGAAGAGGATGGACGCGGCCTCGCGGCCGACGACCCCGAACACGGTCCGCACACTGTGGTCATGCAGTCGACGCAACAGGGCGTGGGCGGCGGGCGGGCTGGTGCTCGGACCCGTCGAGACGCGGGACATGGCAGCTGCTTTGACGTGGGGTGGTTCGCAACGCATGAGGGGTGAGGGGCCAGTGGGGCGCAGCACCGACTGGCGAGTCGTTGACCACTGTGCCGATCGGACCTTGTGGCGCGATGGACGGTCTCCTTGCGGTCGGCGCGGTCCTAGCGCTCGCTGTCCACACAGGCCCAGCACGGATGAACTCGTCCTCATCGGCATTGCGGGACGCTTGACGATCGGTCTGATCGCGTCGCCAGCGGAACACAGTCCCCGACTGCCAGGCTTCCAACCAGCCGGAAGTCGGCTCACGGCGCGAAGTGCGCCGCCTTGCCGGAGCCCTCTTCCCTGGCGCGACACATCGAAATTCCCGCCGCAAAGGAGTTCGCCTGATGCCCACCCCTTCGGGTGCACCGGTGCCCGGTTCGGACAGGACGGCCGACTGGGTTCGCGCCGACCGTGACCGGCTGATCCACCCCAACCTCCCGGCCGACCGCACTGACCGGCTGATCATGGTCGAGGGTCGCGGGTGCCACGTTCGTGACAGCACCGGCCGCAGCTACCTGGATGCCGCGGCGGTGCTCGGCATGATGCAGGTGGGCCACGCCAGGCCCGAGATCGTGGAGGCCGCCGCTGCCCAGATGAACGCGCTGGAGTGCTTCCACCTCTGGGAGACGATGAGCAACGACAAGGCCGTCGAACTGGCGATGCGGCTCACCGACCTGGCGCCCGCCGGGCTGGACCGCGTGTTCTTCACCAGCGGCGGAGCCGAGGGGAACGAGATCGCCCTGCGGATGGCCCGCTACCACCACTACCGCAGGGGCCAGCCCGAGCGGACCTGGATCCTCTCGCGGAAGAGCGCCTACCACGGCATCGCCTACGGCAGCGGCAGTGTCTCCGGGCTCGACGTGTACCACCAGGGGTTCGGCCCCACCCTGCCCGACGTGCACCACCTGACCGCCCCCGACCCGTACCAGACGGCTGTCTACGGCGGTGAGGACGTCACCGAGTTCTGCCTGCGGGAGCTGCGCGAGACCATCGAGCGGATCGGCCCGGATCGGATCGCCGCGATGATCGGCGAACCGGTGATGAGCGTCGGCGGCGCCGTCATACCGCCTGCGGACTACTGGCCGCGGGTCGCGGAACTGCTACGCGAACACGGCATTCTGCTGATCTTCGACGAGGTGGTGACCGGGTACGGTCGCACCGGCCACTGGTTCGCGGCCCAGCACTTCGGGGTGGTGCCGGATCTGATGGTCACCGCCAAGGGCATCACCTCCGGCTATGTCCCGCACGGCGCGGTGCTGGTCACCGAGGAAGTCGCGGCCACGGTCACGAGCGCGGGCTTCCCGATCGGCTACACCTACACCGGGCACCCCACCGCCTGCGCGGTCGCACTCGCCAACCTGGACATCATCGAGGGCGAGGACCTGCTCGGCAACGCCACCAAGATCGGCGGCCACTTGGCCGGCCGGCTCGAATCGCTGCGCGAGCTGCCCGTGGTCGGGGACGTGCGACAGATCGGCCTGATGTTGGGCATCGAGCTCGTCGCCGACCAGCGGACCCGGGCCCCGTTGCCCACTGGGACGGCTCCGGTGGCACAGGCCCTGCGTGAGGACGCCAGCATCATCCTGCGCGGCAACCCGAGGGCCCTGTTGATCAACCCTCCGCTGGTCATGGACCGTGACGCGGCCGACGAACTCGCCGACGGGCTCCACGCGGTGCTGGCGCGCGTCGAACCCGATGGCCGCATCCGCGGTTGACGGCCTTCGATGCGCCCGCGCCAACAGGACAGGCGACGCCTCCGGACCTCTGGAACGAGCAGGACAACCGAAGGGCTTCCCGCATGACGCTCCTTGACCTCACCCCCGACGAACTGCTGACCACCACCCGCTCCGTGCGCAAGCGTCTGGATCTGACCCGCCCGGTTCCGCTGGAACTCGTCAAGGAGTGCATCGACATCGCCTTGCAGGCCCCGTCCGGCAGCAACCGGCAGACCTGGCACTGGATCGTGGTGACCGACCCCGAGCAGCGGGCCGCGATCGGCGCCTTCTACCGGCGCGCCGTGGGGACCTACCTGAGTTCAGAGGGCTCCTGCGGCTCGCTGTTCCCCGAGGACCCGGCCCGGCACGCGGTGCAGCGACGCGTCGGCGACAGCGTCGCACACCTCGGTGACCGACTCGGTGACGTTCCCGTGCTGGTCATTCCCTGTCTGGACGCGAGCGCCGCGCCCGAGTACAACGAGGCCGGCATGTGGGGGTCGATCATCCAGGCCGGCTGGAGCTACATGCTCGCCGCCCGGGCCCGGCGACTGGGTACGGCCTGGACCACCCTGCACCTGATGTACGAGAAGGAGATCGCCGCACTGCTCGGCCTGCCCGACGGCATCGTCCAAGCCGCGCTCATCCCGACGGCCTACTCCATCGGGACGGACTTCAAGCCCGCACCGCGACAGCCGTTGGACGAGGTCCTCCACGTCGACTCCTGGTGATCCGCTGCTCCGGAGGCACGAGCCCCGGCCCGGGTCACGGGCCGGCTGCGGCCCGGGTCACACCAGGCCACGCGGGCACGACACCCATCACACGCCCACGATCGAACGAGGAGGGTTCAGTTGACCATCCGCACACCCCTGCCCACCCGCCGGCTCGGCGATCTGGAACTGCCCGCCCAGGGCCTGGGCTGCCTGGGCATGTCGTCGTTCTACGCCCCGGCCGACCCCGCGGAGGCCGTGCTGACCGTGCGCCGCGCGATCGATCGCGGCGTCACCCTGCTGGACACCGCGGACGTCCAAGGCCTCGGCGAGGGCGAGCGCCTGCTCGGCAAGGCCATCACGGGCCGTCGTGACCAGGTCCTGATTTCCACGAAGGTCGGCCTGCAACGCGACCGGGACGGAAGGTTCCTGGGCGTGCGCGGTGATCGCGACTACATCCGCCGGCGCTGCCACGACTCCCTCGATCGCCTCGGCGTGGACCATGTGGACCTCTACGTCAAGCACTGGGTCGCGCCCGGAGAGAAGATCGAGGAGGCGTTCGGCGCGCTGGCGGAACTGGTCGCCGAGGGAAAGGTGCGTCACCTGTGCCTTTCCGAGGTCTCGGCCGACACGATTCGCAGGGCCCACGCGGTCCACCCCGTCACCGCCGTGCAGAGCGAGTGGTCGCTGTGGAGCCGCAGCATCGAGGCGGAGGTGCTGGCCACCTGCCGCGAACTGGGCATCGGTCTGATCGCCTCCTGCCCGTTGGGTCGGGGCTTCCTGACCGACCGGGTGCACTCGACCGCCGACCTCGGGCCCGAGCAGGACTTCCGGCGCACCCTGCCGAGGTTCGACGAGTCGAACCTGATGCGCAACCAGGCCGTACTGGGCGCATTGCGGTCACTGGCCGCCGGGCACGGAGTCACCGTCGCCCAGCTCGCGCTGGCCTGGCTGCACCACCAGGGCGACGACGTCGTGCCCATCCCGGGCACCCGCAGCCGCGCCCACCTGGAGGAGAACCTCGCAGCCGCCCAAGTGCGGCTCTCTGCCCGGGATCGCGCGGAGATCGAGGCGGCAGTACCGGCGACGGCCGTCCACGGCGAACGGTACACACCCTTCCTCATGAGGCTCGTCGACAACTGACACCCGACCGGAACCAATGGAGGACTCGACCACCATGAAATTCCTGCGACCCGACCTCGACGCCTGCGAAAGGCTGCTCCCTGGCCTGGCCGACCGTCTCGCCGAGGTACCCTTCGCGGAAATGGAGGCACCGGGCAGCCCGGCTATCCGGCTGTTCCGCGAACACGGCGGGCCCAACCTTCTGGTGCCGCGTGCCTACGGCGGCATCGGTGCGGACGCCCTGGACGCCGTCCGGGTGGTGCGCGCACTGGCGTCGCTTGCCCCCTCGCTGGCCGTCGCCACCGCCATGCACCACTTCTCCGTCGGGATGCTCTACTCCGTGGGACCGCTGTATGCGGACACCACCGACATCGAGCGGGCGGTGCTCCACGAGGTCGCCCGAAACCGCTCGCTGATCGCCTCCGGCTACGCCGAGGGGCGCTCCGGCCACGGGATCCTCACCCCGACGGTCCAGGCTCGGCCGGTGCCCGGCGGCTACCTGGTCAGCGGCTCCAAGAAGCCGTGCAGCCTCTCCCGCTCGATGGACCTGCTCACCGCGAGCGTGTCCCTGCGCGGGCCCGACGGCGTCGCCGAGATGGGCCTGCTGGTCCTGCCCGCAGACACCCCCGGGGTGTCGGTCCGAGACTTCTGGTCGACGTTCCCCTTGGTCGGCGCGGAGAGCCACGAAGTGGTCCTGGACAACGTGTTCGTCGCGGAGCAGCACCTTCTGCGAACGCCCCCCGGCGCCGCGGAGCAACTCGACCAGCTCAACGAAGCCGGCGTGATCTGGTTCCAGATGATCATCGCCGCCGCCTACACCGGAATCGCCAGCGCCCTGGTCGACAGGGTCCTGCGCGCGGGGCGCGGATCGGCCGCCGAGCGTGCGGCCCTGTGCCTGCGGATCGAGACCGCGGGGTTCCTGGTCGAGGGGCTGGCCCGGCGGATCATGGACGACGACCTGGGCAACGACTGCGCCGCGGCCTCGTTGTTCACCCGGTTCTCGGTACAGGACCTGATCACCAAGGTGGTCGGGCAGGCGGTCGAGATGTTGGGTGGCATGGCCTACATCGCCTCCCCCACCGTCGCCTACCTGGCCTGCGCCGCGCAAGCCATCGTCTTCCATCCCCCGTCGCGCAGCAGCATGAGCGGTGCGGTCGCCGACTACTACGCGGGAAAACCCCTGTTCTTCTCCTAGATCAGGGCCGGACACACCACGCAGAGGAGAGCGAGATGGCCGGGATCGTCGACTTCGATGTCACCATGCCGTCGTCACGGATGACGGTGCACCAGATGGCCACGGCCTCCGGCCTATCGGAGGGGGACATCCGCGCGATCACCACCTGCGACAGCATCCCGGTGCTCGCGCCGGACGAGCGGGAGTGGGAGCTCGCGCTGCGCTCGGCGCGAGCCGTGCTGAAGCGGAACCAGATCCCGCCGGAGTCGATCCGAACTGTGATCTACGCCGGTACCGGGGTGTGGGACGTCCCCTTCGGGTCGCCCGCCGCGTTGGTGGCCCACGAGCTCGGGATCGACCGGGCGCACTGCTTCGAACTCGCGAACCACTGTAACGCGGTGACGGTCGCCATCCAGATCGCCTGCGACAAGGTCGCCTCCAGGCCCGACGAATACGCGCTGGTCCTCATCGGCGACCGGATCAGCACCATGGTCGACCACACCCAGGGCGACATGAAGGAGGTGTTCAACAACGGGGACGCGGGGGGCGCGATCCTCCTGTCGGCGTCGGGCCACGTCGCCAAGGTCCTCGGCTCCCGGATGCGCACCGACCCCAGCTGGGCGGACTACTACACCGGCAAGCACGAGGGTGACCGCGTCGTCATACGGCGCAAGGGCGATCGGGACGGCCTCGGCGAGGCCTACATGGAGAATTTCGTGGGGCTCACCACGGAGCTCCTGGCCTCGGTCGGCCGGAGCCTTGAGGACGTCGCCTATCTGCTGGTCACCCACGGCGCCCGGCCGATCCACGAGGGTTTCCTTCAGCAGCTGGGTCTGCCGGAGAGCAGGAGCGTGCTCAACTACGACCACCTCGGCCACATGGGCGGCGCGGACACCCTGATCGCGATGCAGGACCTGATCGACGCGAAGCGTCTCAAGCGCGGGGATCTTGTCCTCCACGCCACCAGCGCGGTCGGCTTCACCTGGGGCGTGATGGCCATGGAGTACCGGGGCTGACCGGCTTCGCCGGCGATCCGCCACGCACGGCGACCCGTGCGGCCGCAGCGATGTGCGTTCGATGTCGCATGGCCTCGCCACACTCGTGTTCCGTTGTCCGAGCGGTAGCCGGGGCCGTCGTGCGGGGCTGGGGCGCCAGGTAAGTCAGTTCTTGGCGCACGACGTCCCGGATCAGAGGATGGACGAAGCCCATGCCCTCCGGAGCCGTGTCATCCGGCACCAACAATCCGCCGCGGACTGCTCTGCGGAACGTCTCGCGGGACACCGCGACCGGTCCGTCGCACGGCGCACCGAGGTGGTTGTCGACCGGGGCGCCTGCGGCACAGCAGTCGAGTAGTGCCCGGACCTCGTCCGGAAGCCCGGACAGCCGCTCGTTGACCACTTCTCTGATCATCTGCGGCACCAGGCCCTGTACCTGCTGTGCCGTTGCTCCTTCCCCCAATGAGTCCAACAGTCCAAGGAGGAGGAACGGATTACCCCCGGAACGTTCGTGCAATGCGGCGCACAGCACGGGATCGGTGGCACCGGCCGAGACGCTCAGTGCGATCTGCCGGCTTTCGTCCGAACTGAGGGCAGCCAGGCGAATCTCCTCGGCATTGATCGACTGCAGCACGGCGGCCCGGAAGGCCCGCAGGCCGGGGTCGTCAGCCATACGGAAGCTCCGGGAGGTGACCACCAGCAGGAAACGCGAGTCGACCGACTGCCGGGTCAGAAAGGGCAGCAGTCTCAGCGAGGCGTCATCGGCCCAGTGGACGTCCTCGAGTATCAGCACCAGCGGGTGCCGGTTCGATCCCAACAGCACCTGACTGACAGCGTCGTGCAGCGCGAACCTGGCCTCCCCGGAGAGCTCGGGACGGTCACCGCCTGCCAGGTCCGGGAACAGCTCAGGCACCACCGCCGCGAGGGCGCGGCGAGCCCTGTCCGGCAGACAGCGCAGTGTCTCCGGTCGACGGGCCGCCACCTGCCGCAGTACCTGGACCCAGAGCCAGTACGGGGGCATGTCTTCGGACATAGGGCAGTTGACGTTCACCACGTCGGTGCCGGCCTCCCGGGCCCGTCGACCGAGTTCCCGTACCAGTGTGGTCTTACCCAAGCCGGCCTCTCCGACCACGAGCACGGTGCGCCCCTCCCCGTGCTCACTGGCATCGGCCGCAGCCAGCAGCTGCCGCAACTCGCCCTGGCGCCCGACAAAGGCGGTCGGAGACCCGGTGCGCTGGCCGAGATACGGCTCGGTGTCGAACTCCGCGTGCGGCCGGTGGCCAAACTGGGTGCGTGTGGTGACTGTCAGCGGCGGCTCGGACGGCCCCGGCAGGTGGGCAAGTACGGGATCATGACGCAGGATCTCCTCGTGGAGCCGTTGCAGGCCGGGGCTGACGTCCACCCCGAGCTCGTCGGCCAGATATCGCCGGGTTCGTTCGAACAGGCGCAGCGCGTCGGCCTGTCGACCGTTGCGGTAATGGGCCCGCATCAGCTGGTGCACCAACCGCTCACGGGTCGGATGGTCAGCCACCTCGCGCTCCAGTGCGTGCAGGACCTCCTCGCTGCGGCCCAACGCGTAAGCCACCTCGGCCCGCGCCTCCACTGCGGCCAACCGAAGCTGGTCCAGTCGATTCTCCTCCTGTGCAGCAAACTCGTATTCGGCCAGATCCTCAAACGGTGGCGCGGTCCACAACCGCAATGCCTCGGAGGTCAGGGCGAAGGTCTGTGTGAAGTCGCCACGGCGCTGGGCCTCCAGTCCTCGAACCACGGCCGACTCGAAACGCATCACGTCGACTTGGTCCGGCGCCACGTTGAGCACGTACCCCGGCGCTCGATAACGGAGTTGGAGCTCGACCTGGTGCCGCGGCGCTTGGTCGGAGATCATCCGGCGCAGTCGGGACACGTAGGATTGAAGCGTGGCAACCGCCCGGTGCGGGGGCTCGCCCTCCCAGAGGCTGTGGACCATCGACGAGGTCGACACCACCTTCCCGGCGTTGATCAACAACAGCGCGAGCACGGCGCGCCTACGCGGCGGACCCGGATCCATCGGCCCCGTTTGCGTCCAGAGGGTCATCCGACCGAATGCGGACACTGCGGCAGTGCCGGCCGCCAAGTCCAAGTGACTGCCCGGCCCTGATTTTCCAGTGATCTGCCCACCTGATCCCGCCTGCACTCCAGCTCCCTTCTCGTACCCTTTTCAGCCCCTCCGTCTGAAACGAACATCATGCGACAGGCATCTCAGAGGAGATGGCTTGGAATACCAACCCCTATCCAGCCTGACCGTCCTATTCCCGCCAGCTCGGCCGCGAGTCATAGGTGTAGGAGCGGGCTGCATCCCGAGCAGGTCAAGAACGGGCGGAGCAATGGCAGTGGCAGTGGCAGTGGCAGTGGCAGTGGCAGTGGCAGTGGCAGTGGCAGCCGAGGAGGACCAGCAGCGACGAGAAAGCACCTTCATGGATTCTCCTCGGTCAGGGGGTCTGGGCCTTCGCAAGGAAAATTTACGATGCCTCAAGCAGTCAAGAGGACCCTCGAGAGAAAAACGGCCGATACCTACCGAGGATGCGGAGGTGATAATTCCGAAACATCACAGGGCAGAGCCACTACCGGACTCTTGGACAGCTCCCCACGGCGTGGCCACGGCGCGGCGAAATAGGGAAAACTCCAGAACGCACTGATCGTCCAGGAGTACATCAGGAATCAGACGAACCGCACACGAAGGCGGACAGGCGTTCACCACGCACAATCGCCCACACCTCGGACGCTGGCCGAGAAGAGCTGGTGCAGAATGCGGAGTCCCTCATCCTCCTTCGACTCGAACGGACCTGGAGAATGACCGTTCGACTGGGCGTAGCCGTACGGGAGGCGGTGCGGGGTCTCGGTCTGTCCGGACAGCACGGCCCCGTACCCGGCCCCGGTGAGGACGGCTGCGGTCGTCGTGACGGCGCCCACCCTGGCTCTGCTCGCGCAGACCGCCCAGGCGTGGCGGGCCGTGGGCTACCGGGCGCCGATGGTCGCGGTGCGCTCGCTGAAGAACGACGCGGTACTGAACGAGCTGGGCGTGCGGACCACCACGAACCCGATCCAGCTGGCCCTGTGGGCCGGGCACGGCCCGGTGGTCGTATTCGCCACGTACGCCTCTCTCGTGGACCGCGAGGACATCGACGCACCAGAGGGCCGGCGGAAGGTTCGCGGGCCGGATCCCGGCGGACCTCCGGCTCCACCGGACCGCGACCCCGCGCATTCTCGCCGCGGCCCGGCCCCAGAGGGGTGCAGACCGGCCAGGAGGCGGAGATCGCGACCATGGCCGACGACCCGGAGGGCACCTACGGGTCGTCCGGCTCGCAGAGCTGGGTCTGAGCGAGGCGATCGAGCGCGAGATCCTCGCCGGATTCGAGATCGACGTCCTGGAGATCCGCGGCCCCTCCCCCGTCCTCGGCGAGACCGAGGAAGCCCGGCGTGGCCGGCGCCTCGCGCTCCTCCAGACCGCGCTCCTGGAGCACGCCGCCGCGTACAACCTGCGTACGGTCATGACGTTCCACCAGAAGGTCGAAGAGGCACAGGCGTTCGCGGATAAGCTGCCGGAGACCGCTGCCGAGTTGTACGTCAACGACGCCTCCGACGAGGACCTGGCCGCTGCGGACAAGCTGCCGAAGTCCTCGATCGACCCGGAGTTCTACGAGCTGGAGGCCGGCCGCCACGTCCCGCCGGACCGGGTGTGGTCGGCCTGGCTGTGCGGCGACCACCTGGTGGCCGAACGCCGGGAAGCACTCAGGCAGTTCGCCAACGGCATCGACGCGGCCGGACGCCGGGTCCACCGCGCCTTCCTCGCCAGCGTTCGCGTGCTCGATGAGGGCGTGGACATCACCGGCGAGCGGGGGGAAGCCGTCTGCTTCGCGGACACCCGCGGCTCGCAGGTGGAGATCGTGCAGAACATCGGCCGCGTGCTCCGGCAGTCCGGCCAGACCAGGCAACTGCGCGGACATCACGCATGCCCGCCAGTTGGGCCTGGTCAAGCTCCTGGCGGACGGCCCAGCGGTGGAAATCCTCGCCGATGCCGGCTACCAGGGTCTCGGCGCCCAGACCGGCGGACGCGTGGTGACGCCACCGCACCGCAAGTTCAAGAAGAACGCCCCGAACTGGTACGAAGAAATGCACGAGCGACAGCGCAAGGCACATTCCTCTGCCATGAAGGAGAAGAGAGAACTGTCCCCCGTCAATGCACGGAACAGGCGAGGGCAACGTACTACCAAGCCAAGGCGGACAAGGCATCCCCTGCAGAGCCGCGGCGGGGCGTTAGGCACTGTCCGGCGGATCATGTGATTACTAGGAGCCAGGGGCGTCTGTTCCCTGTTGGCCAGTGCCGGGGGACGGGGGGTGCGGCAGTGATGAGCGGTGCGGATCCGGTGCTTCCCGCAGCGGACGGCGAACGGGGGGCCTGTGGGGAGTCGACGGCTGCATGGGTGGCTCGGGGCGACGGTGGCTCTGCTTCTCGCGGGATCGGCTGCCGTGCTTCTGGGCAGGTCGTGGACCGCCTGTGACGTGGGGGGGGAGTAACGCGGCCAACAGCGGTTTCCTGCTGTGGCTGTTCATCCCTGGCCTCTGGACGGTCCTGCTGCTGGCCTGGGTCGCGATGGGCGCCCTTCTCGGGAACCGTCCCCTCCTCCATGCCTTTGCCCTCGCGGTGACGCTTCTCAGCGTTTTCTGGTGCGTCCTCTCGATCTTCTGGGAGGGCGCCGCCACGCCTGCGTGCCCCGGCGGCGTGCCCTCGTGGTGGCCGAGCTTCATCCCCGTCCCGGGATTCTGACACCGATGTCGGACAGAGCCTTCGGAATCCCTCCGCCGACGATCGGCCGCGCCGTACGGTCACCTTTGACACGGTGACCAACCGGAAACACACGGTCACAGGATGATCGAACCCGCTCGTCGTCACCCTGTCGGGCGCCCCTTAATCCGCCTGCTGACCGGGCGCCACTCAGTTCGATCCGAGCTCAACCCCATCAGGTCCGCTCCCCAGAACGACGTCGGCGGTCGACCCGCCTGCCGCGTACGCCACCGGTGCGGTGACGGTGACCGGGGAGTGGTCACCGGCCGTGACCCAGATGTGCTGAACGACCTGCCGGAACTGCTCAGGGGTGGGTTGGCGGTCTCCCGTTGACATCGTGGTGCGCATCTCGGCGACGAACTGCGTAAGGCGGGTCCGGACCTGGTCGACGACGTTCTGCAGTGCGTGGGGGGGTGACAGCCCAGTACAAGGCGTCGACGACCATGCGGCGGCTGCGGAACTTCTCCGATGCCGACATCAACACCCGGAGTTCGGCGGAGCCGGGGATGTTGATAGGCACCGTCGTGCCGTGCGGCGTCTGGGCGATCAGGCTCTCAAGCTGGGCCACGCCCAGGTAGATGGTTGTTTTCTCCGTGATGTTGCCCCGGGCGGGCTCGGGAAGGTGGAGGGTGCTGATGGTCTCCCCTGTGAAGCTGATTGAAGGGGGTGCGTGCGTTCGCCTGAATCGGTGCGTAGATGCGGCGATAGTCGGGGACTTCGTCCGGGACGTCCATGTACCCCTGGAGTTCGCGCAGGGCCCACTGCTTCAGGGGTTCGGCAGAGGCGTGGCCGCCCATGACGAGGACGAGGCGCAGCAGTTGGCGAGCGATGCTTCACCGTCGAGCACGCCTCGTTCCAGTCGGTCCAGGTAATGGACTCCGTGTCGACGGGGACCTTCTCGGTCACGCCCGCCTGTTCGCAAAGCACGCCGCCATGTTGAGTGACTCGGAGGGAGTGCTCAACCGGTTGGACGCGACACCGAACACCTGGCAGCGGCCGGCGTAGGAGCGGCCCATCGAAAGCTGCCTTGACCACCGCAGGCACTGTTGCAGCCAGATCAGGAAGCGGCGTCGTCCGTACAGGGCCGAGTGTACGTAGGAGGTGCCGCCAGTACGTCCAGCAGCGATGTCATGCGTTACCACTCCATTGATGCCGCCAGACGCCAGCAGAGGCATCTCTTCCTCACAGGTCAGAGCACTCATGTCCAAGATCTGACGCTGGCTCAGCAATGGCATCCACTTGATGGCGTCGCAACGGTTCTTCACAAGGTCGTCGCCCGGTTGCGAGCGATGCCGCCCGAGTCCGGTAGCAGCATGTTGTGGGTCCGCCTGGCGGGTCGTGAGATGGAGTACGACGCCCGCAACGGCGCGGTGGTGCGCGCGGGTGCCCAGCTCGGCATCCCCACCCGTACAACAAGACTGTCACCGCGCTGCTGGAAGCCGTGAGCCCGCCGGGGAACGGTTCGTAGTGTCACCCTGCAGTGGGGCGCCCTCTGCCAGGGTGGGGATGCCCGCCCACCGAGCAGTGTCGAAACGCACGGTGGGCCCGGCCGGTTCTCACC
>NZ_JBHJQI010000081.1:0-36507 GCF_042262805.1 Streptomyces sp. NPDC056361 | reverse complement strand
TCGGCTGCTTCTGTTGTTTATACGACCCTGGCGGGGGGGGCCGGGCCGGGGCGGGGCCCGGCCGGGTGGCGGCCCCCCCCACCCGGGCCGGCCTCCGCCGGGCCGGCTCCCTCGGGTGCGGTCCCGGCCGGGTCGGTCCCGGTGGCGCGGTCCGCGGCGGGCAGCGAGCTCGTCGGCGCGCCGGTCGTCGTAGACGACCGGGTGCCGAGACCGGGTGCCGACCGGGTGCTGACCGGGAGTCGACCGGCCTGCCGGCCGGGTGCCGGCCGGGCGTGGATCCGGCCGGCCCGGTGCGGGAGGGTCGTTCAGGCCGTCCCGGCCGCCGTCGGTGCCTCCGTGGTGCGTCCGGCCGTCCCCGGCTTCCGGCGCCGGAAGAGCCGGCGCTGCCGCGGCGGCCGGTCCGGGAGCCAGCCGAAGGCGAGCGAGCTGCCGATCAGTCCGAGCATCATCCCCACGAAGAACCCGCCCAGGTTGGAGGTCACCCAGCTCCCGAGGGACGCCAGGACTCCGACGACCGAGTAGAAGAGCCGTTGGCGGGGGTTGAGGACGACGAGCAGTCCGCAGATCACCATGAGGCCGGGCAGGACGTAGCCCACCAGGCTGTCGGCTCCCGCCGTGAGGATCACGTTGATGCTCGCCCGCTGGGTCAGCAGGATCTCCGCCCCGCCCAGGGCGAGCGTGACGCCGGCGCCGAAGGGGCGGCGGTGCCGCCAGCGCCGGAAGGTCCGCCAGGGGTGCCGGGGACGGCCGGGCGCCACGCTCAGCAGCCCTTCGAGCTGAAGCGCATGTGCAGGTCGGGCAGGGTGAACCGGACGGCGGTCGTGGCGTAGTTGGTCTGCCGCAGGTCCTTGATGGTGACGGTGTCGGCCTGCTGCCCGAAGGAGCCGAGGGGGCCCTTGACGTGCGGCTTCTCGAAGGTGCTGGCGTCGCCGCCGATCTCGATGTTGTCGAAGTCGGCGACCTTGCCGCTGATGTCGGTGGAGTCGGTGGTGAGCCCCGAGGCCTTGACCGGGGTTCCTTCGCCGCCCGCCGTGATGTGCAGGTACGTGCCGCCGAGCTCCACGCTCTGGCAGAGGTTGGTGAGCTTCGCCTCGCGGATCGCGGTGACGATGACCAGCACCTGCCCGCCGGTGTCGCCGGCGTTGGGGCTGCCCTCGGCCATGTTGTCGAGGGCGCCGAACTGGCCGAAGCCGGTGCCCTCCATGGAGTCGGCGGTGACGGTGAACGGCATTCCGGAGATGGCGAACTGGGCGGCGAGCGCCCCTTGCGCGGTGAGGACGACGAGGGTGGCGGCGATGGCCAGGGCGGGGCCGCCCATCAGCGCCGCGCGGCGGTAGCGGACCCGGCCGCGTCTGCCGGAACCGTCCTCGGTCGCGGCGGTGTTCGTGTGCTGGTCGGGGGAGCCTTCGGACAGGGCCATGCGGTGCTCCTGACATGAGTGAGGAAACAGACCTGCGCGGCGACGTCCTGGCGCGGACCGTCCCCCAACCCGCCCGGGTCTTCCTCGCGTGGTGCGGAGGCAGACGTGCCGCAGGGGACCGATCGGACCGTAAGGCTTGCTGTTACCCGGGGTCAACTCCCTTGCATCGATGGCTCGTTGGGCATCCGACGATCGATCATTCGGAGGTGAAGGGGGCCACCACGACGTGCACCAGGCTGTCGAGGAGGAGCGGGATGCCGGTGAACCGGCCCTCGTCGACCGCCCGGTGGACCGCGGCGTGGACGGCACCCACCACGATGTCGACCAGCTCGCCCCGCGGCACCCACGCCGGACCCGGCGGGGCGTCGGTGAAGAACCGGCGAAAACTGGCCAGAAGTTCGGCGCGGGCCCGGCGTCCCGCCGGCCCCAGGGACTCGATCTCGACCACCATCGTGGCGAACGCCGGGGTCTGGGTGAGCAGGGTCAGGAGCACCCGCAGTCCGGCGCGCACCGCGGCCGGCCAGTCCGCCGCGCCGCCCGCCTCCTCGTACGCCTTCTGCATGGCCCGCACCACCTGCTGCGTGCCGCCCCGGTACGCGGCGAGGACGGCGTCCTCCTTGCCGGAGAACAGCTCGTAGAAGACGGGTCGGGTCACTCCGGCGGCCCGGCAGATGTCGCTGATGCGCGCGCCCGCGTAGCCGTTCGCCGCGACCGTCCTCGCGACCCCGTCGAGCAGTCGCTCCCGCTGCCGCGAGGCCACCTGCTCGGGCGTCAGCCGGCGCGGTCCGGGGCGGAGCGAGCGCTCCGGCTCGCGTCCGGATCGGGCACCCGGCAGGACGAGATCCTCCTCGGTTCCGCGAGCACTCGTCATCGGCCACATCCTCCCGGGGTTGTTGACGTCACATACTCGACAGGATTACAACCCTCATGGGTTTTCCTCTCGGTGCGCCGAGCGACGGAGCCGCTCCCCGCGGGACGGGGCGCGTCCCCACCGCGCACCGCACCGAGTATCACGCTCCCGCACCTCTCGCGACACCGCTGCCGGACATCCGTGGCGCCGGATCGTCCGGCGGCGGCCGTGCACCACCCCGTAGAGCGGCACACCGTCACGTCACGCCGCGCACCACCTCGTCGAGCCGCGCACCCTCACGCCGGCCTCCTTCACGGGCATCCCCACGTGCGCCCGGTGCCACCCCCGCACCGGTCCGCGCTGCCCCAGCACTCTCCGCGTACCCACGCGCACCGCCGAGCACAGCCGAGTTCCGCACCCCCACTCCGTACGGAAGGAAGCACCCTCATGCGCAAGCGCGCTCTCCTCGTGTCCATCGGCCTGGCCGTCACCGCCACGCTGGCCGCGACCACCCAGGCCGGCGCCTCGGGCGCCGCCGCCGGCAACGTCCTCACCACCGGCGGCGCGGGCGGCACCGCCGTCGCCGTCGGCGACGTCCTCTCCGCCTCGCTCTCCACCGGGACCAAGGCCAGGATCGCCACCACGGCCGGCGGCAGCACCGGCATCACCTGCAACACCTCGGCGTTCACCGCCACCGTCACCGGCAACCCCGCCGCGCCCGGCACCGCCACCGAGTCCGTCACCGCTCACACGCTGAGCAGCTGCACCACCAACATCATCGGCGCGACCGGCGTCCAGAGCATCACCGTCAACAACCTGCCCTTCGTCGCCGCCGTCGCCTCCGGCGGGTCCCTCACCGTCACCGCGGGCGCCGCCGGCCCGATCCAGACCACTCTGAAGATCAACACCATCCTCGGCCTGACGACCTGCGTCTACCGGGCCACGAGCCTCACCGCCACGCCCTCCAACACCGACAACTCGCTCACCTTCACCGACCAGCTGTTCACCAAGACCAGCGGACCCGGCACCTGTCCCGGCAGCGGCTACTTCTCCGCGAAGTACGGGCCCGTCCTGGACACCAGCCAGGCAGGCAGCCCCGCCGTCTTCGTGAACTGACCGCCGTCCCCGGCCGTGCCCCCTTCCGCGTACGAGGAAGGGGGCACGGCTCACGCCAGGATGCCGCTCCCGTGCGGGGCGTAGAGGTCCAGGAGCCGGACCCGGGTCACATGGAGGCGGTGGGCCAGGATCGACCCCACCCAGAACACCACCGACGCGCCGAACTCGGTGTCCGAGCGGCACATCGACCGGACGGCCTGCGCGTCGAACTCGTACGCCCGCACGGGCGTCATCGCCTCGGCCCCCGACTGGCAGAGATACGGCGGGAACAGCCAGGACAGCCCCACCAGCTCCCCGTGGCGCAGGGTCTCGATCACGGGCGACCCGCGGCCCGGAACCTTCGCGTCGAGCGTCACGGCGCCCGTCTTCACGATCCAGAAACGGTCGGCGTGCTGCTGCTCCTCGAAGAGGCGATGGCCGGAATCGAAGTACACGTCCACGGCGAACGCCATCAGGCGCTCCCGGTGCTCCGGCGGCAACGTGCTGACCTTGGGTGCGGCACTGCTCATGGCGGACCCTCCTCGCACACTCGACTCCCACCCCCAGTGTCCGCCAGGGCGCCGAGGTGCGCAGGGATCCCGCGGCGCGGCGCCCGGGAGCGGGCGGCGGCGGGCCCCCGCCGCCCGGGGAGGCGACCGGACGTGCGGCTCCGCCGCCCTGCCCGTAGCGTGGCCGCGGGGGTCACGGGGCGGGACCAGGGGCGGAATCCATCCCTCGCGCAGATCGGTACGGAACCCATGGCAGACAAGCCCACGATCGTCCTGGTGCACGGCTTCTGGGGCGGCGCCGCCCACTGGGCCAAGGTCATCGTCGAGCTGAGGAAGCGCGGCTACGACAAGCTGCACGCCGTCGAGAACCCGCTCACCTCCCTGGCCGACGACGCCGAACGCACCCGGAAGATGGTCAAGCAGGTCGACGGCCCCGTCGTCCTCGTCGGCCACTCCTACGGCGGCGCCGTGATCACCGAGGCGGGCGGCCTGCCCAACGTCACCGCCCTGGTCTACGTCGCCGCCTTCGCCCCCGCCGACGGCGAGAGCCCCGGGCAGATCTCCCAGGAGGACCCGCCGGCCGCCTTCGAGAACATCGCGCCCGACTCCGACGGCTACCTCTGGGTCAAGCAGGACAAGTTCCACGAGAGCTTCGCCCAGGACCTCGCCGAGGACGAGGCCCTGGTCATGGCCGTCACGCAGAAGGCCCCGCTGGCCTCCACCTTCGGCGACACGGTCACCGAGCCGGCCTGGCGGACCAAGCCGTGCTGGTACCAGGTCTCCACCCAGGACCGCATGATCCACCCGAACAACGAGCGGCGCATGGCCCGGCGCGCGAACGCGCGCGAGGTGGTCGAGCTCGACGCGAGCCACGCCTCGCTGGCCTCCCACCCCGCCGAGATCTGCGACCTCATCGAACGGGCCGTCCAGGGAACCGCCGGCTGACCCCTGCCGTGCCCCACGCGCGCGCGTGAACCCCTCCCGGGCATCACGCGCGCGTCCGCGCGCTCACCCTCCGCACCCGCCGTCCGGCGTGCGCGGGCCCGGGGGAGGGCGGAGCATGAACGTGGGAGGGAGCGACAGAAAGGGGGCGTGACGCAGGAGGGTGCCATGCCCGTCCCGGACGGTGGTGACGCGCTCGTCGTGCTGCGCGGCGTCGACAAGCACTTCGGCGCCCTGCACGTCCTCCGGTCCATCGACCTCACCGTCCACCGGGGCGAGGTGGTCGTCGTCATCGGCCCCTCCGGCTCCGGCAAGTCGACGCTCTGCCGGGCGATCAACCGCCTGGAGACCATCGACGCGGGCGAGATCGTCGTCGACGGGCGCCCGCTGCCCGCCGAGGGACGGGAACTCGCGGCCCTGCGGGCCGACGTGGGCATGGTCTTCCAGTCGTTCAACCTCTTCGCGCACAAGACCGTCCTCGACAACGTCACCCTGGGGCAGATCAAGGTCCGCAAGAAGGACCGGAAGACCGCCGAGCAGCGGGCCCGCGCCCTTCTCGACCGGGTCGGGGTCGCCAACCAGGCGGACAAGTACCCGGCGCAGCTCTCCGGGGGCCAGCAGCAGCGCGTGGCCATCGCCCGCGCCCTCGCCATGGAACCGAAGGTGATGCTCTTCGACGAGCCGACCTCCGCGCTCGACCCCGAGATGATCAACGAGGTCCTGGAGGTCATGCAGCAACTGGCCAGGGACGGCATGACGATGGTGGTCGTCACCCACGAGATGGGCTTCGCCCGCTCCGCCGCCAACCGGGTCGTCTTCATGGCCGACGGGAAGATCGTCGAGGAGACGACCCCGGACGAGTTCTTCAGCAACCCGCGCAGCGACCGCGCCAAGGACTTCCTCTCCAAGATCCTCCACCACTGAGCCAGCGGACGCCGCCCGACCAGCAGCCCCAGGGGTGATCCTCATGAACCCGCTCAGGACCAGCAGGGCCACCGTGGCCGTCGCCGCGGCCGTCGTCCTCTCCTTCACCTCCGCCGGCTTCGCGCACGGCGCCGCCGCCGGCGCGCCCCGCGACCACGGCGGCGACGAGATCACCATCGGCATCAAGTACGACCAGCCCGGCATCGGCCTGAAGACCCCCGACGGCACCTACACCGGCTTCGACGTCGACGTGGCGACCTACATCGCCAAGCAGCTCGGCCACGACCCGTCCGACATCGTGTGGAAGGAGGCCAAGAGCGCCGACCGGGAGACGCTGCTCCAGCGCGGCGACGTGGACTTCATCGCGGCCTCGTACTCGATCAACGACAAGCGCGCCGAGAAGGTCGACTTCGCGGGCCCCTACCTCCTCGCCCACCAGGACGTGCTGATCAGGGCCGATGACGACTCGATCAAGAAGCCGTCCGACCTGAACAACAAGAAGCTCTGCTCGGTCACCGGCTCGACGTCCGCGCAGAACGTCAAGGACAAGATCGCCCCCGACGCCCAGCTCCAGGAGTACGGCGGCTACAGCGAGTGCCTGACCGGACTGGAGAACGGCGTCATCGACGCCGTCACGACCGACGACTCGATCCTCGCCGGATACGCCGCGCAGCCCGAGTTCAAGGGCAAGTTCAAGCTCGGCGGCTTCGAGATGAGCAACGAGAACTACGGCATCGGCGTCCAGAAGGGCAGCGAACTCAAGGCCAAGATCAACACCGCCCTGGAGAAGATGGTCGCCGACGGCTCCTGGGAGGCGGCGGTCAAGAAGAACTTCGGGCCCGCCGGCTACCAGAACGAACCGGCCCCGCAGATCGGCGTCGTCGTCAAGTGAGCCGGCCGCCGTGTTCGACTTCCTCGAAGGCTACGACCTGCTGGGAGCCTTCTGGACCACCGTCCAGCTGACCGTCTACTCCGCGATCGGCTCCCTCGTCTGGGGGACGCTGCTGGCCGCCATGCGCGTCAGCCCCGTCCCCCTCATGCGGGGCTTCGGCACCGTCTACGTCAACATCGTCCGCAACATCCCCCTCACCGTCATCATCGTCTTCACCTCGCTCGGCCTCTTCCAGACCCTCGGCGTCAGCCTGGGCGCCGACCGGTTCACCGTCATCAACTTCCGGCTCGCCGTCCTCGGCCTCACCGCCTACACCAGCGCCTTCGTCTGCGAGGCCCTCCGCTCCGGCATCAACACCGTCCCCCTCGGCCAGGTCGAGGCGGCCCGCGCCATCGGCCTCAGCTTCCCGCAGGTCCTACGCATCATCGTGCTCCCGCAGGCCTTCCGCTCGGTCGTCGGCCCCCTCGCCAACGTCCTCATCGCCCTCACCAAGAACACCACCGTCGCCGCCGCCATCGGCGTCGCCGAGGCAGCCCTGCTGATGCGCGAGATGATCGAGAACGAGGCCCAGCTCATCCTCATCTCGGTGATCTTCGCCGTCGGGTTCCTCTGCCTCACCCTGCCCACCGGACTGTTCCTCGGCTGGGTCGCCAAGAAGGTGGCGGTGAAACGGTGAAGGACAAACCGACGGTCCTCTACGACGTCCCCGGGCCGCGCGCCCGGCGGCGCAACCTCCTGTGGGCCCTGCTGTTCCTCGTCGCCCTCGCCGCCGTCGTGTGGTGGGTCGTCGTGAGCCTCGCCGAGAAGAACCAGCTCGAATGGTCCAAGTGGGCGCCCTTCTTCACCGACGCCCGCGTGTGGGAGACGTACATCCTGCCCGCCCTGAAGAACACGGTGATCGCCGCCGGACTCGCCATGGTGATCGCACTGCCCATGGGCGCCCTCCTCGGCATCTCCCGGCTCTCCGACCACCGCTCCGTGCGCGGCGCGGCCGGCGTCGTCGTCGAGTTCTTCCGGGCCATCCCCGTGCTGATCCTCATGCTCTTCGCCAACGCCGCGTACGCCGAGTTCACCGACATCAGCCCGGACACCCGACCCCTCTACGCCGTCGTCACCGGCCTCGTCCTCTACAACGCCTCCGTGCTCGCCGAGGTCGTCCGCGCCGGTATCCTCGCCCTCCCCGCCGGCCAGACGGACGCCGCCAAGGCCATCGGCATGCGCAAGGGCCAGACCATGGCCTACGTCCTCCTCCCGCAGTCCGTCACGGCCATGCTCCCCGCCCTGGTCAGCCAGCTCGTCGTCATCGTCAAGGACACCGCGCTCGGCGGCGCCATGCTCGGCTTCTCCGAACTCCTCGCCTCCGTCCGCCCGATGAGCGCCAACTACGGCGCCAACACCATCGCCTGCTTCACCGTCGTCGCCGTCATCTTCGTCATCCTCAACTTCGCCCTCACCACCTTCGCCTCCTGGCTCGAAGGCCGCCTCCGCCGCGGCCGCAAGTCCACCGGAGCGGTCGTCGGAGCCGAGGCGGTGCAGGACCTGGCGACCCCGGGCGAGCACCTCGACAAGCCCTAGGCCCCGTCCGGAAAGTCCCGCCCGGCTCGCGGGGCCCGACCGACGGGACACCCCCGGGCGGGCGACGCGCGGCCGGTCGCTCCGCCATCCGGGTGAAGCGCCCCTCGGGGGGCCGCCCGGGCGGCCCGGCGTGCCGAAGAACCCACCATGAACGCCACCAGGACCGCGCGCGAGCCGGAGTACGAACCCACCCGCACCGACCGGCTCCTCGCCGCGCTCGGCGGCCTGATCTCCGCGTACGTGTCACTGGCCGTCGCCGACGTCGTCGCCGCCCGGGTACGGCCCGAGGCGGGCCCGGTGCCGGCCGTCGGCGGCGCCGTCGTCGACCGGACGCCCGCGGGCCTGAAGGAGTGGGCGATCCGCGCCTTCGGCGAGAGCGACAAGGCCGTCCTCCAGCTCGGCATCCTGATCCTCCTCGGGCTCCTCGCCCTCGGGGTAGGCCTGCTCGCGCTGCGCCACCGCCCGCTCGGCGCGGCGGCCGTCGGCGCCTTCGGCGTCCTCGGGGCCCTCGCCGCCGTCACCCGCCCCGACTCGGACTCCGCCGTCGACGCCGTGCCCTCCCTCGCCGGGGCCGCCGCCGGCGCGGCGCTGCTGTACGTCCTGGCCGGCCGCCTCCGCACACCGAGGCCCGGCACGGACCGAGCGGACCGGCGCGGCTTCCTGATCGTCGCCGGCTCCGCCGGGCTCGCCGCGACCGGCGCCGCCGCACTCGGCAGGATGGCCGGCACCCCCGTACAGGAACACGCGGAGGCCTCCCGCGCGGCGCTGCGACTGCCCCGGCCCGACTCGCCCGCGCCCGCCGCGCCCCCCGGTGCGCAGCTCCGCGTGCCCGGCATCGGCCCCTTCTTCACCCCCAACCGCGACTTCTACCGCGTCGACACCGCGCTCGTGGTCCCGAAGGTCGACGCCGACCGCTGGCGGCTGCGCCTGTACGGCAGCGGTGTGCGCGGGGAACGCACGTACAACCTGAGGGAGTTGACGGCCCGGGAGACGGTCGAGCGGGACATCACGCTGGCCTGCGTCTCGAACGAGGTCGGCGGCCCCTACGTCGGCAACGCCCGCTGGCTCGGCGTACGCCTCGCCGACCTGCTCCGCGAGGCCGGCGTCCGCCCGCCCTCCGAAGGCGGCCCCGCCGACCAGCTGGTCGCCCGCTCCGTCGACGGCATGACCATCGGCACCCCCGTCGAAGCGGTCATGGACGGCCGTGACGCCCTCCTCGCCTTCGGCATGAACGGCGAACCCCTCCCCTTCGCCCACGGCTTCCCCGTCCGCATGGTCGTCCCCGGCCTCTACGGCTACGTCTCCGCCTGCAAATGGATCGAGTCCATCGAACTCACCACCTTCGACGCCTACGACGCCTACTGGGTCCCGCGCGGCTGGGCCGCCCAGGCCCCGATCAAGACCCAGTCCCGCATCGACACCCCGCGGCCCTTCGCCCGCCCCGCCGCCGGCACCGTCATGGTCGCCGGCGTCGCCTGGGCCCAGCACCGGGGCATCCGCCGCGTCGAGGTGCGGATCGACGACGGCCCCTGGCACGACGCCACGCTCGCCGCCGAGGACAGCCGCGACACCTGGCGCCAGTGGGCCTACCCCTGGGCCGCCACCCCGGGCCGCCACACCCTCACCGTCCGCGCCACCGACGGCACCGGCACCACCCAGCCCGAACGGCGCACCCCCACCATGCCGGACGGGGCACAGGGATGGCACTCGGTCGACGTCAGGGTCGAGGCTGGGTAACGAACGCACTCCGCACCCCCGTTCACGGCGTTCATGAGGGACACTGCTCCCGTGCGTGGACATCTGCCGGACGAGAACCCCGGTTTCGTGGGGCGCCGCACGGAACTGGAGCGAATATCCGTCGCGTTGACGGAACACCGCCTCGTCACCGTGACCGGCGTCGGGGGAGTGGGGAAGACCCGCCTCGCGCTCCGGGCTGCGCACCGCGTCGCCGAGCGGTACCCCGACGGGGCGTGGTGGACCGACCTCACCCCGCTCGACGGCGACCGGCTGCTCGTCGCGCTCGTCGCCGACTCCGTCGACCTCTCGGACCACACACCGGGCATGGCGACCACCGGCCTCTGCCGGCGGCTCGCCGACGACCGGCTGCTGCTCGTCCTCGACTCCTGCGAGCACCTGGCCGAACCCTGCGCGCGGCTCGTCGCCGAACTGCTCGCCGCCGCCCCCGGACTCACCGTGCTCGCCACCAGCCGGCGCCCCCTCGGCGTCGAGGGCGAGCACGTCATCGCCCTCGACCCGCTGCCGCCCGCCGGCCAGGACGCCCTCGAACTGCTCCGGAGGGCCGCGGGCGAGGACTTCCCCGCCGCGGGACCGGCCGGCGAGATCTGCGTACGCCTCGAAGGCATCCCGCTCGCCCTGGAACTGGCCGCCGCCCAGATCCGCCTCCAGGGCGCCGAAGCCGTCCGGGACCAGCTCGGCAGCCGCTTCGACGCCCCGCCGGGCACCCGCTTCGACCTGCTCGCCCACACGGAACGGGTGTGGCCGAGCCGCCACCAGACCCTGCGCGCCGCGATCGGCTGGAGCCACGAACTGAGCGCGCCCCTCGAACGGCTCCTCTGGGCCCGGCTCTCCGTCTTCCGCGGCCCGTTCGACCTCGCGTCGGCGACCGCCGTGTGCGTCGGCGGCCCGCTGAACCGGGCGACCCTGCCCGGCGCCCTCGACGGACTCGTCCGCGCCTCCGTGGTCCGGGCGGCCGACGCGGCCGGACGGCACCGGATGCTCGACACGATCCGCGAGTACGGCGCGACCTGGCTCGACCGCACCGGCGAGACGGGAGCCGTCGCCGAGCGGCACGCCGCCCACTTCCGCGGCCTGGCCCGCCGGGCCGAGACCGAGTGGCACGGCGCCCGCCAGCTCCGCTGGTACCGGACGGTCGACGCCCACCACACCGACCTGCGCACCGCCCTCGACCGCCTGCTCCGCACCGACCCCGACGCCGCCCTCGACCTCATCGGCTCGGTCGCCTTCGCCTGGTCCTGCCGAGGCCGCCTCCGGGAGGCCCGCGACGGCCTCGAACAGGCCCTGCTGCTCAGCGGCGTCCGCGGCCGCGTCCGGGCCCGCGCCCTGTGGGCCCTCGGCGTCACCCTCGTCCTCCAGGGCGAGTTCGCCCCCGCCCAGGACGTCAGCGAGCGGTGCGCCCGCGAGGCGCGGTACGCGGAGTCGGCCGAGCAGGCCGACCACGCGGCGGACGCGGGGTACGACGACCACGCGGGACCCGGCCGCGGCGGCCGGCGCGACCGGCCCGGTGACCTCACCCTCGACGCCGCCGCCCTCGCCGGGCTCCTCGCCCTCACCACCGGCCGCGCCATGGCCGCCCACGTCGTCGTGGGCCATGTCCTCGACGCCGCGCCGGGCGGCCTCGCCGACTCCGCGGCCCGGCTCCGCTGCCACCTCGTGCGGGTCTTCGCCCTCACCGGCCTCGGCCGGCTCGACGAGGCCCGGGACCGGGCGCTCGCCCTGCGCGACCGGTGCAGGGAGCTCGACGAGCACTGGACCCGCACCGCCCTGGAGTACCAGCTCGCCCTCACCGGCCTCCTGGAGGGCGACCCCGCGGCCGCCTCCGGACACGCCCGCGCCATGCTCGAAGGGACCCGCAGCCTCGGCGCCAGCCTCGGCGTCGCCCTCGGCCTCGACGTCCTCGCCACCGCGCTCGCAGCGGCCGGCGACGGCGAGAGCGCGGCCGACGTCTCCGGCACCGGCGAGGCCTACTGGCGCTCCACCGGCCAGCCCCGGCGCGGCCTGCCCGGCCTGCGGGCCCTCCACGAGAAGTACACGGACACCGTGCGCGCGTCGATCGGCGAACCCGCCTACGAGGAGATCTTCGTCCGCGCCCTCACCGGCCTCCCCCAGGACGGCCTCGACCGCGCCCTGCGCGGCCCCCGGTACGGCTGACGGCCCGGGTGTGCCGCGCCCTCGGGAGTGTCCTGCCGATCACGCCGCGCGCACGGCCTGATCGACAAGACACTCCCGAGGGCGCGGCGCACCATGAAGGCATGGACGGATCCCTCAGCGGCCTGGGCGACATCAGCGCGCCGGGGCGCGTGGCAGGCCCCGAGGAGGGCGTCAGCGAACACGAGCTGGCCCTCGCCGCCCGCAACCACGGCCTTCCGCTGGAGGCGCTGCGGTACGACGTCACCCCGCCCGGGCTGCACTACGTCCTGGTGCACTACGACATCCCCGCCACGGACGCCGACGGCTGGCGGCTCACCGTCGGCGGCCGGGTGCTCCGGCCGCTCTCCCTCGACCTGGACGCGCTCCGCGCCCGGCCCGCCGTTACCCGCCGGGTGACCCTGGAGTGCGCCGGGAACGGCCGGGCCAGGCTCACGCCCCGGCCCGTCAGCCAGCCCTGGCTCGTCGAGGCCGTCGGCACCGCCGACTGGACCGGCGTCCCGCTGGCCGCGCTCCTCGCGGAGGCCGGTACCGCCGAGGACGCCGTCGAAGCGGTGTTCACGGGCGCCGACCACGGCGTCGAGCGGGGCGTCGAACAGGACTACCGTCGCGCCCTGCCCCTCGCGACGGCCGCCGACCCGGCCCGGGACGTCCTCGTCGCGTACGCGATGAACGGCGCGCCGCTGCCCCCGCAGCACGGCAGCCCGCTGCGGCTCGTCGTCCCCGGCTGGTACGGCATGGCCCACGTGAAGTGGCTGCACGACATCACGCTCACCGACACCCCGTACACCGGCTTCCAGCAGAGCGTCGCCTACCGCCTGCGCCAGGAGGCGGCCGACCCGGGGGAGCCCGTCACCCTCATCGCGCCCCGCGCCCTGATGGTGCCGCCCGGCTTCCCGGACTTCATGTCCCGCACCCGGGTCGTCCGCCCCGGCCCCGTCACGCTGACCGGACGCGCCTGGTCCGGCCACGGCCCGGTCACCCGCGTCGAGGTCAGCGAGGACGGCGGGGCGGCCTGGACCGGGGCCGAGCTCGCACCGGACCCCGCCCACCCCTGGGCCTGGTCCGCCTGGCGCACCACCTGGACCGCCACCCCCGGACTGCGCCACCTCACCGTCCGGGCCACCGATGCCGACGGCAACGTCCAGCCGCTCACCGCGCCGTGGAACCGCGGCGGCTTCGCCAACAACCTCGTCCAGCGGGTCGAGGTGCTGTGCACCCCGGAGGCGCCCGCCGTCTGAGGGCGGCGGGTGCGCCCCGGCGTTGTCCGCCGGCCGAGAGAGCGGCGGGTGCGCCCCAGTGTTGTCTGCCTGCTGAGGGCGGCCGGTGCGCCCCACCGTTGTCCGCCGGCCGAGAGCGGCCGGTGCGCCGCACCGGCGTCCGTCGGCCGGGACCGGCAGCTCTGCCGGGCGGGCCCTCCGTGGACCGGGGGCCCACCGCCGTGCACCCGGACGCGTCGGCCGGCCGCTCGGGCGCGGCGCGTAGAGTCGACCCCGGTGCACGCCGTACACCCGGTGGGCCCGCCCCGTACATCCCGTACGTCCCGAACACCCCGGTCCGCCGCCGACCGCCCCTGACGAGGAGACCTCCGTGACCGACCCGGCGCCCACCGCCCTCCAGCAGCAGATCGCCCGGGACCTCCAGGTGTCCGACGGCTTCGACCCGGCTGCCGAGATCGAGCGCCGGGTGGCCTTCCTCACCGAGCGGCTCACCTCGACCGGCCTGCGTTCCCTCGTCCTCGGCATCAGCGGCGGCGTCGACTCCACGACCGCCGGCCGGCTCTGCCAGCTCGCCGTGGAGCGCGCCCGCGCCGCCGGCCACGACGCCACCTTCTACGCGATGCGGCTGCCGTACGGCGTCCAGGCCGACGAGAAGGACGCGCAGACCGCCCTCGGCTTCATCCGCGCCGACCGGGTCCTCACCGTCGACGTCAAGGCGGCGAGCGACGCGGCCCTGGAGGCCGGCCTCGCCGGCGGTGTCGCCTTCCGCGACGCCCACCACCAGGACTTCGTGCAGGGCAACATCAAGGCCCGCCAGCGGATGATCGCCCAGTACGCGGTCGCCGGTGCCCACGACGGCCTCGTCGTCGGCACCGACCACGCCGCCGAGGCCGTGTCCGGCTTCTTCACCAAGTTCGGCGACGGCGCCGCCGACGTCGTCCCGCTCACCGGTCTGACGAAGCGGCGCGTCCGTGCCGTCGCCGACGAGCTGGGCGCCCCGGCCGAGCTGGTGTGGAAGACCCCCACGGCCGACCTGGAGACCCTCGACCCGGGCAAGGCCGACGAGGACGCGCTCGGCGTCACGTACGACGAGATCGACGACTTCCTGGAGGGCAAGCCGGTCGCGGAGGCCGCCTACGCGACGATCGTCCGCCGCTACGAGCTCACCGAGCACAAGCGACAGCTGCCGATCGCCCCCTGACCTCCCTCGGCGACGGGGGACCGCCCCGCCCCCGAACGGCCCGGCCGGGCGTGCGCGGTGCCCCCGGGCCGTCTCGAATGGGAGGGTGACCGCGCCGCCCGACGACTGCCTCGCCCGCAACGAGTGGATCTGCGGGGAGTACGTCTCCACGCGGAGCGGGATCCTCGCCGACGCGGTCGTCCAGCACGTCGAACTGGCCGGGGCGTCCGTCGCCCTCGGCCTGCTGCTCGCGCTGCCCCTCGCGGTCGCGGCGCGCCGCCGGCGGTGGGCGGCGGGGCCGGTGCTCGGCGTCACCACCGTGCTGTACACGATCCCCGCACTGGCGATGTTCTCGCTGCTCCTGCCCGTGTACGGCCTGTCGGCCGCCCTCGTCGTGGCGGGGCTCGTCCTCTACTCCCTCACCCTGCTCGTCCGGAACATCCTCGCGGGGCTCCGCGCCGTGCCCGAGGAGACCCGGCAGGCGGCGCGCGGACTCGGGTACGGCCCGGTCCGGCTGCTCCTCGCCGTCGAACTGCCCCTGGCCGTGCCCGCCGCGATGGCGGGGCTCCGGATGGCGACCGTGTCCGCGGTCTCCCTGGTCACGATCGGCGCGATCGTCGGCCACGGCGGGCTGGGGAACCTCATCTAGGCGGGGATGAACACCTACTTCAAGGCGCAGGTCCTCACCGCGTCCGCGCTGTGCGTCGTCATCGCCGTCGTCGCCGACGTGCTGCTGCTCGGCGCGCAGCGGCTGCTCACGCCGTGGACCCGGGGGCGGGCTTCGTGACGGCCCTCGCCGACGCCTGGTCGTGGCTGACCACCGCCGCGAACCGGTCGGGCGAGAACGGGGTCTGGAACCGCCTCGGGGAGCACCTCTTCCTCACGGTCGTCTGCCTGCTGCTCAGCTGCCTGATCGCGCTGCCGGTCGCGCTGGTCCTCGGCCACCTGGGCAAGGGCGGAGCGTTGGCCGTGAACCTGGCGAACGCCGGCCGGGCCGTCCCCACCTTCGCCGTCCTCGTGCTGCTCCTGCTCGGTCCGCTCGGTACGCACGGGCAGTGGCCGACGGTGATCGCCCTCGTCCTGTTCGCCGTGCCGCCGCTGCTGACCAACGCGTACGTGGGGATGCGCGGGGTCGACGCCGATGTCGTACGGGCCGCCCGGGGCATGGGCATGACCGGCCGTCAGACGCTCGTCCGGGTCGAAGTGCCGCTGGCGCTGCCGCTGATCCTCACCGGGGTGCGGATCGCCGCCGTCCAGCTGGTGGCCACCGCCACCGTCGCCGCGCTCGCGGGCGGCGGAGGACTCGGCCGGATCATCACCGCCGGGTTCAACCTCACCTCGACCCCGCAGGTCGTCGCCGGGGCCTTCCTGGTCGCGGTGCTCGCGCTCCTGGTGGAGGGGATCTTCGAGGGGGCCCTGCGCCTGGCCCCCGCCGGGGCGCGCGGGAGCGGGGCATGGGGGCGGTCCGCGCCGCCGCCCTCGCCGTCTGCCTCCTGGCGCTCGCCGGAGCCGCGGGCGGCTGCGCCGAGGGGCCGTCCCTGGAGGACCGGGACGCGGTCACCGCTCCGCCCGGCTCCGCGGCCTACGCGGCCGAGCACCGCCTGACGACGCCGAGCGACCTCGGCGCCGCCCGGCTCCCGGTCCGCCTCGCGGCCGGGGACGAGTGCGTCCGGCGGCCGTACTGCGCCCCCGGTCTGAGGAAGGTCTACGGCATCGACGTGACCTCGGTCGATCCCAAGGGCGTCGGGACCACCCCGTCGAAGCAGGCGGTGCAGAGCGGCCGGGCCCAGCTGGTGCTCACCACGAGCACCGACGCCACGCTCGACGACTTCGGACTCGTGCTGCTCGCCGACGACAGGAAGCTCCAGAACGCCGACTTCGTGGTGCCGGTGGTGAACCGCGCCCGCGCCGGGAGCGCGGGTGTCACGGGCGCCCTCGACCGGCTCAACGCGGTGCTGACCACGGCCGATCCGGCGCTTCTCAACGAGCGGGTGGACAGCTGGCGGCGGCTTCCGGAGGACGTGGCGCGGAACTATCTCGTCGAGAAGGGCCTCCTTCCGCGCTGACGCGGGCCGACCGCCGTCCAACCCGCCGAACGGCGTCTCCTGCCACGACCCTTGCGGCCCGCTCCGCACCCCTGCTCTTCGATCGGACTCGACGAGCAAGCCCGCCGGCGTCCGGGTCCGCGACCGGATCAGGAGCGCGGACGACTTCCCCACCTCCTGACACTCCGGGCCTCCCGAGGCCTCCCGGCTCCGGTACGTCCCCGCCGTGTGATCCACTGTCCTCGCGGGGGGCGTACCGAACAGGAGCAGGCACAGCGTGACCACCTACCGGCAGCCGGGACTCGTCCTCACCGACCACCGATTCCCCGTCCCCCTCGACCACGCACGCCCCGACGGCGAGCGGATCGAGGTCTACGGCCGCGAGGTCGTCGCGAGCGGACGGGAGGGGAAGGACCGCGATCGGCTGCCCTGGCTGGTCTACCTGGAGGGCGGACCCGGCTTCGGCGCCCGCCGGTTCATCGGACCGCAGGCCTGGCTCGGCCGGGCCGTCCGGGAGTACCGCGTCCTCCTCCTCGACCAGCGCGGCACCGGCCGCTCCACCCCCGCCAACCGCCAGACCCTGCCCCTCCGCGGCACCCCGGCCGAGCAGGCCGACTACCTCGCCCACTTCCGCGCCGACTCCATCGTCAAGGACTGCGAGCTGATCCGCCGCCGGCTCACCGGCGGCGCCCCCTGGACCGTCCTCGGCCAGAGCTTCGGCGGCTTCTGCGCCACCCACTACCTCTCCACCGCGCCCGAAGGCCTCGACACCGTCCTCGTCACCGGCGGCCTGCCTTCGCTGGACGCCACCGCGGACGAGGTCTACCGCGCCGCCTACCCCCGCGTCCGGAGCAAGAACGAAGCCCACTTCGCCCGCTACCCGCAGGACGCCGAACGGGCCCGCGCGATCGTCGCCCACCTCCTCGACCGCGAGGTCACCCTGCCCGGCGGCGGCCTCCTCACCGCCGAGGCCTTCCAGTCCCTCGGCATCCTCCTCGGCTCCGGTGACGGCACCCACCAGCTCCACCTGCTCCTGGAGGGCGCCTTCGTCCCCACCCCGGCCGGCCCCGCGCTCGCCGACGCCTTCCTGGAACAGGTCCAGGCGCACCTCTCGTACGCGGGACACCCGCTCTACGCCGTGCTCCACGAGGCCATCTACGCCCAGGGCCGGGGGCCCACCGGCTGGGCCGCCGAACGCGTCCGCGCGGAGTACCCCGAGTTCGACGCCCGTGCGGCGCTCGCGTCCGGCGCGCCGCTCCTCTTCACCGGCGAGACCGTCCACCCCTGGCACTTCACCACCGACCCCGCCCTGCGCCCGCTCCGCGAGACCGCCGAACGGCTCGCCGAACGCGACGACTGGACACCGCTCTACGACCCGGAGCGCCTCGCCGCCAACAAGGTCCCGGTCGCGGCCGCCGTCTACCACGACGACATGTACGTGGACACCGCGCACTCCCTGGAGACGGCGCGGGCCGTGCGCGGACTGCGGACCTGGGTGACCGACGAGTTCGAGCACGACGGGGTGCGGGCCGGCGGGCCGCGCGTGCTCGACCGGCTCCTGTCACTGGCCCGCGGCGAGGCCTGACCGGGCGGGGCGCCGCCGCGCAAAAGTCCAAGCGGTGACCACCCGATGCACATGGTGTGCTCCCGACGGATGCCGGTAGAACTCGGTCCGGACCCCGTGAGGGGAGCCCGCGAGGAGAGGACCCGGACATGAGCACCCACGTCAGCGCGGAGATCGCCGGCCAGCCGGACTGCTGGCGCCGCGCCGCCGACGTCGCCGGCCGGCACGGCGACCTGCTGCCGGCCCGCGGCGAGCGCGTGGCGGTCGTCGGCTGCGGCACCTCGTACTTCATCGCCCGCGCCTACGCCGCCCTGCGCGAGTCCCTGGGGGCGGGGGAGACCGACGCCTTCCCCGCCTCGGACACCACCCCGCTGGGCCGCGGCTACGACCGGATCGTCGCCCTCACCCGCTCCGGCACGACCACGGAGGTCGTCGACCTGCTCGCCGCGGCGGCCGGCCGCGTCCCGGCCCTCGTCCTCACCGGGGCGCCGGAGAGCCCCGCCGGGCGGCTGGCCGACCGGATCGTCGACCTGGGCTTCGCCGACGAACGCTCCGTCGTCCAGACCCGGTTCGCCACCACGGCCCTCCAACTCCTGCGCGCGGGGCTCGGGGTGGACCTCGGACCGTCGATCGCGGACGCCGAACTCGTCCTGTACGAGCGGCTGCCCGCGCTCTGGGAGCGGCGCGGCCAGTTCACCTTCCTCGGCACCGGCTGGACCGTCGGGCTCGCCGACGAGGCGGCCCTCAAACTGCGCGAGACGGCCCGCGTGTGGACGGAGTCGTACGCGGCGATGGAGTACCGGCACGGCCCGATCAGCATCAGCGACCGGGCCAGCCTCGTGTGGTGCCTCGGTCCCGCGCCCTCGGGCCTGCGGGAGGAAGTGGAGTCCACGGGCGCCCTGTTCGCCGCCGACGCCATCGATCCGGTCGCCGCGCTGGTCCGCGCCCAGCGGCTCGCCGTGGCGCTCGCGTCCCGGCGCGGCCTCAACCCCGACCGCCCCCGGCACGTCTCGCGGTCGGTGATCCTCTCCGGGTCGTTCCGCCCGACGGCGGCGGACGCGGCCCGTATCCTGCGGTCATGATCGACACCGATGCCGCGGACCTTCCGGAGATGCCCGGCGACTGGCAGCGCGCCCTCGCCGTGGTCGCCCATCCCGACGACCTGGAGTACGGCTGCGCGGCGGCCGTCGCGGAGTGGACGGACGCCGGGAAGGAGGTCGTGTACGTCCTCGCCACGCGCGGCGAGGCCGGCATCGACGCGCTCGCCCCGGACGTCTGCGGGCCGCTGCGCGAGCGGGAGCAGCGGGACAGCGCCGCCGTCGTCGGCGTGGACACGGTCGAGTTCCTCGGCCACCGCGACGGGGTGATCGAGTACGGGCTCGGGTTGCGCCGCGACATCGCGGCCGCGATCCGCCGCCACCGCCCGGAGCTCGTCCTCACCCTCAACCACCGCGACACCTGGGGCGGCGGCCCGGGCGCCCCCTGGAACACGCCGGACCACCTCGCCGTCGGGCGCGCCACCCTGGACGCCGCCGCCGACGCGGGCAACCGCTGGATCTTCCCCGAGCTGACCGAGCAGGGCCTGGAGCCCTGGAACGGGGTGCGCTGGGTGGCGGTGGCCGCGTCCGCCACCCCGACGCACGCCGTCGACGCGGGCCCGGGCCTGGACCGCGCGATCCGCTCGCTGCTCTGTCACCGCGCGTACATCGAGGGCCTGACGGACCAGGACCCGGAGGAGTACGTCCGGTCGTTCCTCACCTCGGCGACCGGGCGCGCGGCGGACCGGTTCGGCGGGCGTCCGGCGGTGACCTTCGAGCTGTTCGCCCGCTGACGGACCCCGTGCGCCGGAATCCGCTGACGGACCCCGTGCGCCGGAACCCGCTGACGGACCGTGTGCCGGAGCGGGTGAAGCCGGTGCTGCCGTGCCCGGCCGCCCCGGCGGGCGGTCAGCCCATCGGCGCGGGCTTCAGGACCGCGAAGGTCGCGCCGAAGGGGTCGGCGAGCCAGGCGATCCGGCCGACGTCCGGGATGTCGGCCGCGGGCATGAGGACCGAGCCGCCGTTGCCCTGCGCCGACCGGGCGATGGCGTCGGCGTCCTCGACCGCGAAGTACGGCACCCAGTGCGGCGTCGGGCCCTGGAGCTCGGCGGCGCCGCCGAACGAGGCGTCCTCCAGGTCGCCGTCGGCGGTGGAGATCACCCGGTACGTCATGCCGGGTGCCTCCATCTCCGCCCAGCGCCAGCCGAACAGGGTGCGGTAGAAGCCGAGTACGGACTCCGGGTCGGCGACGTGCAGCTCGGCCCAGACGAGGGTGTTGGCGGACGAGGTCCGCTCCAGGCCCCGGACGGCCGCCGGCTGCCAGACGGCGAACTCGGCGCCGCCCGGGTCGGTGAGGCAGGCCATGCGGCCGGCTTCCATGACGTCGAAGGCCGGGACGCGCACGGTGCCGCCGGCGTCCTCGGCGGCCTTCGCGGTGCCGTCGGCGTCCGGGGTCTGGAAGTACACCGTCCAGGCGCTGTGCGCGCCCTCCTCGGTGAGCGGGCCGAGGGCGCCGACGGTCATCCCGTCCTGCCGGAAGAAGCCGTAGCCGCCGGCGTCGGGACCGGCGGACTCGAAGTCCCAGCCGAAGACGGAGCCGTAGAAGGCGGCGGCCGCCCCGGTGTCGGGGCTGCCGAGGTCGATCCAGCTGGGGGAGCCCTGGGTGAACTGCGTACCGAGCATGGGAGGTGTTCCGTCCTTCCGTCGTAGTCGGCCGAATGTGGCCACCTTGGCCGATCCTCGTCCTTCCGCCGGGAGGGCGCAGCCGCAGCCGCGGGGGTTCATCCGGTCGGCCGACCGGCCGCCTTCGCCTCCAGGTCGGCGAGCAGCAGCTCGCCGTTGACGGCGACGCCGGCCCGGTAGCCCCGGCTGACCGCGTTGACCACCTGCTCGTGGGGGCCCGTCACGTTCCCGGCCGCCCACACGCCGGGCACGCTCGTCCGGCCGGTCTCGTCGACGGCGACGAACTCCCCGAACGGCGTCGTCCGCAGCTCGGCGCCCAGGCGGCGCAGGACGCCGTCGCGCGGTGCGAGGCGCGCCGCCGCGGCGAAGACCACGGAGCGGGGGACGATCCGTCCGTCGGCCATCCGCACGCCGGTGAGCCGGTCGTCCGTCACGACCAGCCCCGCCACCGCGCCCCGGACGACGTCGACCCCGGCCGCGTCGAGCAGTGCCGCGTCCCGTGCGGACGGTTCGGCGGCGGTGTGCAGGAAGAGGGTCACGTCCTTCGACCAGTGGGCGACCACCAGCGCCTGGTGGGCGGGCGACTCGGGGTGCGCGATCACGCCGAAGGGACGGTCGCGGACCTCCCAGCCGTGGCAGTACGGGCAGTGCAGCACGTCCCGCCCCCACCGGTCGGCGAGGCCTTCGACGTCCGGCAGGTCCTCGTCGACGAGGCCGGTCGTGACGACGAGCCGCCGCGCGCCGACGGACGTCCCGTCCGCGAGGTCGACGGTGAAGCCGCCGCGTCCGTCGGGCGCGGCGCCGGTCACCCGGCCGGCCCGCCACTCCACCCCGTACGCGGCGATCTCCGCCCGCCCGGCCGCCAGGTACTCCGCCGGGCTCGTCCCGTCCCGGGACAGGACGCCCTGCATGTGCGCGGCGGGCGCGTTGCGCGGCTCGCCGGCGTCGACCACCAGGGTCCGGCGCCGCGACCGGCCGAGGACCAGTGCCGCGCTGAGGCCGGCCGCGCCGCCGCCGACCACCACCACCTCGTGGCTGCCGTCGTTGTCGTTCGTTCGTGTGTCCATGGGGTCGAGCGTCGGTGAGGGCGGGCCTGGTCGGCAAGGAATGTTGCCGGTTCTGCAACACTGGACGGATGACCGAAGACGACCGCATCGACGCCGTGCTGAACGAAGTGGGCCCCCGGCTCCGCCGGGTCCGCCGCGACCGTGGAGTGACCCTGGCCGAACTGTCCGCCGCGACCGGCATCTCCGTGAGCACCCTCTCCCGGCTGGAGTCCGGGCGGCGCAAGCCCAGCCTGGAACTGCTGCTGCCGCTCGCCCGCGCCCATCAGGTGCCGCTCGACGAGCTGGTCGGCGCCCCGGCGGTGGGCGACCCCCGGGTCAAGGCGAAGCCGATCGTGCGCCACGGCCGCACGATGTTCCCGCTGACCCGGCAGCCCGGCGGCCTCCAGGCGTACAAGGTGATCCAGGAGAAGCCCTACGAGGCCCCGGAGCCGCGGGTGCACGAGGGGTACGAGTGGGTGTACGTGCTCTCCGGGAAGCTCCGGCTGGTGCTGGGTGAGCACGACGTCGTCCTGACGGCGGGGGAGGCGGCCGAGTTCGACACGCGGGTGCCGCACTGGTTCGGGCCGACGGCCGACGGGCCGGTGGAGTTCCTGAGCCTGTTCGGGCCGCAGGGAGAGCGGATGCACGTCAGGGCGCGCCCCAAGAAGTCCGGCTGACCCGTTCCCTCCGGAGCAAGCGACCGCTTAGTATGCCACCGACCGCTCGGTACGGAGGAGGCATTCCGGATGCAGGCATGGCGTGTGTACGAGAACGGCGAACCGGGCGCGGTGATGCGCCGCGAGGAGGTGGAGCCGCCCGTGCCCGGAGACGGCCAGGTCCTCCTGAAGGTCCGCGCCGCGAACGTCAACTTCCCCGACGCGCTGCTCTGCCGCGGCCACTACCAGGTGCGGCCCCCGCTGCCCTTCACCCCCGGCGTCGAGGTCTGCGCCGAGACCGAGGACGGCCGCCGGGTCATCGCCACCGCCGCCCTCCCGCACGGCGGGTTCGCCGAGTACGCCCTCGCCGACGCCGCCGGGCTGCTCCCCGCGCCCGAGGCGCTCGACGACGCCGAGGCCGCCGCGCTCCACGTCGGCTACCAGACCGGCTGGTTCGGCCTGCACCGCCGCGCCGCCCTCCAGGAGGGCGAGACCCTCCTCGTCCACGCGGCGGCCGGCGGCGTCGGCAGCGCCGCCGTCCAACTCGGCAAGGCCGCCGGCGCCACCGTGATCGGCGTCGTCGGCGGCCCCGAGAAGGCGGCCGTCGCCCGCGCCCTCGGCTGCGACCTCGTGATCGACCGGCGCTCCGAGGACGTCGTCGCCGCCGTCAAGGCCGCGACCGGCGGCCGGGGTGCCGACGTGATCTACGACCCGGTCGGCGGCGAGGCGTACCAGCAGTCCGCCAAGTGCGTCGCCTTCGAGGGGCGGATCGTGGTCGTCGGCTTCGCGAGCGGCACCGTGCCCGCCCCGGCCCTCAACCACGCCCTGGTGAAGAACTACTCGATCCTCGGCCTCCACTGGGGCCTGTACGCCGCGAAGGACCCGGCGTCGATCGGCCGCTGCCACGAGACCCTCACGGCCTACGCGGCCAAGGGCCTGATCAAGCCGCTCATCGGCGAGCGCGTCCCCTTCGCGGGCGCGGCGGACGCCGTGCAGCGCGTCGCCGACGGCACCACCACCGGCCGCCTGGTCGTCCTCCCGGAAGGAGCCCGCGCATGACCGACGCCGACGGACTCCGCTCCCTCGTCGGGCGGCTGCTGGACGAGCACCCGCCCGCCACCACCGACCGCACCGACTTCCTGAAGGCGCGCTTCGACGCCGGACTCGCCTGGGTGCACTACCCCGTGGGCCTCGGCGGACTCGACGCGCCCCGCGCGCTCCAGGCCGTCGTCGACGCCGAACTCGCCGCCGCGGGCGCCCCGGACAACGACCCGCGCCGCATCGGCATCGGCCTCGGCATGGCGGCGCCCACCCTCCTGTCGCACGGCTCCGACGAGGTCAGGCGCCGCTTCCTCCGGCCGCTGTGGGTCGGCGAGGAGGTGTGGTGCCAGCTCTTCAGCGAGCCCGGCGCCGGCTCCGACCTCGCCGCGCTCGGCACCCGGGCCGTCAGGGACGGCGACTCCTGGGTGGTCGACGGGCAGAAGGTGTGGACCTCCAGCGCCCACGTGGCCCGATGGGCCATCCTCATCGCCCGCACCGACCCGGACGCGCCCAAGCACCGGGGCATCACCTACTTCGTGTGCGACATGACCGACCCCGGGGTCGAGGTCAGGCCGCTGCGCCAGATCACCGGCGAGGCCGAGTTCAACGAGGTCTTCCTCACCGGCGTGCGCATCCCCGACGCGCACCGCCTCGGCGAGGTCGGCGACGGCTGGCGCGTGGCGCAGACCACCCTGATGAACGAGCGGGTCTCCATCGGCGGCGCCCGCATCCCGCGCGAGGGCGGCATGATCGGGAAGCTCGCCGCGACCTGGCGCGACCGCCCCGAGCTGCGCACCCACGACCTGCACCGCCGGCTCCTCGACCTGTGGGTGGACGCCGAGGTGGCCCGGTTCACCGGTGAGCGGCTCCGCCAGCAGCTCGTCGCGGGCCAGCCGGGCCCCGAGGGCAGCGCGATGAAGCTCGGCTTCGCCCGCCTCAACCAGGCCATCAGCGGACTCGAGGTCGAACTCCTCGGCGAGGAGGGGCTGCTGTACGGGGACTGGGAGATGCGCCGCCCCGAACTGGTCGACTTCACCGGCCGCGACGCCGGCTACCGCTATCTGCGCTCCAAGGGCAACTCGATCGAGGGCGGCACGACCGAGGTCCTCCTCAACATCGTCGCCGAACGGGTCCTCGGCCTGCCGCCGGAGCCCCGCAACGACAAGGACGTCGCCTGGAAGGACCTCGCCCGATGACGCACTCTCCCGACCTCCTCTACTCCGACACCGAGGACGACCTGCGGGCGGCCGTCCGCGCCCTGCTCGCCGACCGGGCGGACCACAGGGCGGTGCTCGACCGCGTCGAGGCGGACCGTCCGTACGTGCCGGGCGTGTGGGCGTCCCTCGCGACCGACATCGGCGCCGCCGGACTCCTCGTCCCCGAGAAGCTCGGCGGCCAGGGCGCGAGCCACCGCGAGGCGGCCGTCGTGCTGGAGGAGCTGGGCCGCGCGGTGACCCCGGTGCCGTACCTGACGAGCGCGGTGGTGGCCACCGAGACCCTCCTCGCCCTGGTCGAGGGCGGCGCCGGGACCGGCTCCCCGGCCGTCGCCGAGCTCCTCGCCCGTGTCGCGGGCGGCGGCACGGTCGCGGTGCTCGCGGTGCCCCTCTCGGCCGGGCCCGGCGCGGAGCCGCCGTCCGGCCCCTCGATGACCGGGGTCGCCGACGCCGTCGCCGCCGACGTCCTCCTGGTGCCGCGCGCCGACGGCCTGTACGCCGTCCCGGCCGCGGAGGCCGAGGTCGAGCCGCAGACGCCGCTCGACCTCACCCGGCCGCTGGCCCGGGTCACCGCTCCGGAGGGGAGCGGCACCCGGCTCGCCGGGGCCGAGGCGGCGCGCGCGGCCGTGCGGCGCGGCCTCCTGGCCGGGGCGGGCCTGCTCGCCTCCGAGCAGCTCGGGCTCGCCGAGTGGTGTCTGGAGGAGACCGTCCGACACACCCGCGAGCGCCACCAGTTCAACCGCCCCGTCGGCTCCTTCCAGGCGCTCAAGCACCGGATGGCCCAGCTCTGGCTGGACGTCGTCGGTGCCAGGGCGGTGGCCAGGGCCGCCGCCGACGCCCTGGCGACCGGCAGTCCGGACGCCCCGCTCACCGTGGCGGTCGCCCAGGCCTACTGCTCGAAGGTCGCGGTCCGCGCGGCCGAGGAGTGCGTCCAGCTGCACGGCGGCCTCGGGATGACCTGGGAGCACCCCGCCCACCTGGCGCTCAAGCGGGCCAAGTCCGATCAGATCGCGCTCGGTTCGGCGGGCGGTCACCAGGACGCGGTCGCCGTGCTGGTGGGCCTCCCGGCACCCGCGTAACGGAGCAGGGTCCTCCGTGTAAGGGGCCCCCGGTGTCTGCACCCCTTTTGCCTGCTGTTTAATTGCGAGCTGTTCGCAATAACAGTCGATCTTCAAAAGGGGTGTGGACCCGATGGCCGCCCGACCCGTGCGCCGAGCGACCGCCGCGACCGTGACGGGGGTGCTCGCCCTCGCCACCGCGGCCTGCTCGAACCCCGGCGCCACCGCCGGCGGCTCCGGCGGACCCGTGGACTCCGCCGTCGTCGGCATCGCCCACGAACCCGAGACCCTCAGCCCCCTCCTCGGCTACGGCAAGGACGGCAACTCCAAGATCTTCGACGGGCTGCTCGCCTTCGACGCCGACATGAAGCTCGAACCGGCCCTCGCGCGCGAGCTGCCCCGCGTCAGCGCCGACGGCCTCACCTACACGTACGCGCTCCGCGACGGCGTCACCTTCAGCGACGGGGCGCCCTTCACCGCGAAGGACGTCGTCTTCACCTACCGGACGATCCTCGACCCGAAGACGAACAACCCCTCCCGCACCGAACTCGACGCCCTCCGCAGCGTCCGCGCCGTCGGCGACGACACCGTCGTCTTCACCCTCAAGTACCCCTACGCGCCCTTCGCCGAGCGCACCGTCCACGCCATCGCCCCCGAACACGTCGCCGCCCGGCAGGACGTCAACACCGGCCCCTTCACCGCCGAGCCCATCGGCACCGGACCGTACGTCCTCACCGGCTGGTCCAAGGGCGAGAAGCTCACCTTCGCGGCCAACCCCGCCTACTGGGACGGCGCGCCCGCGGTGAAGCGGTTCACCATGGCCGTCGTCAAGGACGACGACGTCCGCGCCACCCGGCTGCGCGCCGGCGACCTCGACGGGGCCGTCCTGCCGCCGAACCTCGCCGCCGGATTCGCGAACGACCCGGGGAGGAAGACGTACACCGCGAAGACCTACGACTACCGCACCGTCACCCTCCCCACCCACCACCCGGTCACCGGTGACACCGCAGTCCGCCGCGCCCTCGACCTCGCCGTCGACCGGCAGGCCATGGTCGACAAGATCCTCGAAGGCGCCGGAAAGCCCGCCTACGGACCCGTCCCCACCGACAGCCCCTGGTTCGCGAAGGGCACCGAACGCCGCCACGACCTCGCCGGAGCGCAGAGGATCCTCGACGCGGCCGGCTGGAAGCCCGGACCCGACGGCTTCCGCGTCAAGGACGGCGTCCGCGCCGCGTTCCCGCTCTGGTACCTCTCCGGCGACAAGCTCCGGCAGGACCACGCCCTCGCCTACGCCTCCGACGCCAGGAAGGCCGGCATCGACATCACGACCCAGGCCGGCACCTGGGAGGTCATCGAACCCCGGATGAAGACCGACGCCGTCCTCGCCGGCGGCGGCTCGCCCGGCGACCCCGACTTCGACCAGTACCCGCTCCTCAAGTCCTCCCTCGCCGGCGACGGCTTCAACAACATGGCCCGGTACGCCGACGAGACCGTCGACCGGGCCCTGGAGGACGGCCGCCGGACGAACGACCCCGCCGAGCGCCGCGCCGCCTACGACACCGTCCAGCGCGAACTGGCGAAGGACCCCGGCTACACGTTCCTCACCCACATCGACCACCTGTACGTCGTGAACGACCGCTGGGACGGCCTGGACACCCAGGTCGAACCGCACGACCACGGCCTCGCCTCCGGCCCCTGGTGGAACGTCGAGAACTGGAAGCCGAAGCGGTGAGCCGACGCCTCCCCTGGGGGGCCATGGCGCGGATGACGGGCCGGCGCGCCCTGGCCGCCGTCCCGGTCCTCCTCGCCGTCACCTTCGCCGTGTTCGCCGTCGCCGACGCCTCCCCCTTCGACCCCGTCAAGGCCTACGCCGGCACCGCCGGACTCACCGCCTCCCAGGAGAACCTCGACCGGCTCCGCGCCAACCTCGGCGCCGACCTGCCCCTCCTCACCCGCTGGTGGGAGTGGCTCACCGCCGCCCTCACCGGCGACCTCGGAAACTCCGCGGTCATGCGCCGGCCCGTCGCCGACGTCATCGGCGAACGCCTCGGCTGGTCCGTCCTCCTCGCCGCCACCGCCTTCCTGATCGCCCTCGCCCTCGGCAGCCTCCTCGGCGTCCTCGCCGGACGCCGCCGCGGCGGCCTCCTGGACCGGGCCGTCAGCTCCGCCGCCTACACCCTGGAAGCCGCCCCCGCCTACTGGCTCGGCCTGCTCGCCGTCTGGTTCTTCGCCCTGGAGCTCGGCGTGCTGCCCGCCGGCGGACTCACCGACACCGCCGACGACACCGTCACCGCCGACCAGGTCGCCCGCCACCTCGTGCTGCCCGCCCTGGTCCTCGGGATCTCCCAACTGCCCTGGTTCTTCCTCTACGTCCGCCAGGGCGTCGGCGACGCCCTCGACGAGGACCCCGTCCGCGGCGCCCGCGCCCGCGGCCTGCGCGAACGCACCGTCCTCACCGGGCACGCCCTCCGCTCCGGAATGCTGCCCATGCTCACCCTCGTCGGCTCCCGCGTCCCCGAACTCATCACCGGCGCCCTGCTGGTGGAGACCGTCTTCAGCTGGCCCGGGATCGCCGCCGCCACCGTCACGGCCGCCACCTCCGTCGACTTCCCGCTGCTCGCCGCGCTCACCGTCCTCGCCACCGGAGCCGTACTCCTCGGCAACCTCCTCTCCGACCTGCTGTACGGGCTCGCCGACCCGAGGGTGGGCTTCGATGGCTGACCCGCGCACCCACCGCGTCCGGCTGTGGACCTCCGCCGTGACGCTCGCCGCCGTCGCCCTCGCGGTCCTGCTCGTGCCCCCGCTCGTCCAGCTCGACGAACAGGCCGTCGACCTCTCCCGCAAGCTCCTCCCGCCGTCCTGGGGCCACCCCTTCGGCACCGACGACCTCGGCCGCGACCTCCTCCTGCGCTGCGTCTACGGCCTGCGGATCTCGCTCCTCGTGGGACTCGTCGCCGCCCTCGTCGCCACCGTCGCCGGCACCGCCGTGGGAGCCGCGGCCGGCGCGCTCGGCGGCCGGACCGACCGCATGCTCATGCGGCTCGTCGACGCCTTCTCCTCCGTGCCGCACCTGCTCCTCGGCATCTTCGTCGTCGCCCTCTTCCGCCCCGGCGTCTGGCCCGTCATCGCCTCCGTCGCCGTCACCCACTGGCTCTCCACCGCGCGGATCGTCCGCTCCGAGGTCCTCTCGCTGCGCACCCGGCCCTTCGTCGACGCCGCCGTCTCCGGCGGCGCCACCCGGTGGCGCGTCGCCGTCCGCCACCTGCTGCCCGCCGTCCTCCCGCAGGCCGGACTCGCGGCCGTCCTGATGGTCCCGCACGCCATGTGGCACGAATCCGCGCTCTCCTTCCTCGGCCTCGGCCTCCCCAGCCACCAGGCCAGCCTCGGCAACCTCGTCCAGAACGCCCGCTCCTCCCTCCTCACCGGCCACTGGTGGCCCACCCTCTACCCCGGCCTCCTCCTCATCGTCCCCACCCTCGCCCTCGCCGGCCTCGCCGGCGCCTGGCGCGACCACCTCAACCCACGCCGCCGATCGGAGCTGTCGCTGTGAACCCGGTGCACGGCAAGGTCCTGCGCGCCCTGGAGGCCGTCACCGCCGAGCGGGCCGAGGACGCCCTGCTCAGCGTCCGCGGCCTCACGGTCCGCTTCCGGCTGCGCGGCGGGAGCACCGTCGCCGCCGTCGGCGACGCCGACTTCGACCTCGCGGCGGGGGAGTGCCTCGCGCTCGTCGGGGAGAGCGGCTGCGGCAAGTCCGTCCTGGCCTCCGCGCTGCTCGGCCTGCTGCCGGGCAACGCCGAGGCCTCCGGAACGGCGGTCCTCGCGGCCGGCGACGGCCACGGAGCCACCGACCTGCTCGCCGCCGGCGAGAAGACCCTCGCCCGCACCGTGCGGGGCCGGCGCGTCGGTCTCGTACCGCAGAGCCCGGCGGCGCACCTGACACCGGTGCGGACCGTGCGGTCCCAACTGGAGGAGACCGTACGGGCCCTCACCGCGGCCCCGCGCCGTGCCCGCCGCCGGGCGGCCGAGGACGCCGCGGCGCGAGCCGCCTTCCCGGCCGGGCACCTCGACCGGTACCCGCACGAGCTCTCCGGAGGCCTGGCGCAGCGCGCCGCCACCGCGCTCGCCCTCGTCGGCGACGCCCGCGTGCTGCTCGCCGACGAACCGACCACCGGCCTCGACCGCGAACTCGTCGACCGCACCGTCGACGAACTGCGCCGCCACGTCGACGAGGGCCGGGGCCTGCTCCTCATCACCCACGACCTCGCCGCCGCCGCGCGCGTCGCCGACCGGGTCGCCGTCATGTACGCCGGCAGGATCGTCGAAATCGCCCCCGCCCACCGCTTCTTCGGCCCCGCGGGACCCCGCCACCCCTACGCCCGCGGCCTCCTCGACGCCCTGCCCGACCGGGCGTTCACCCCCGTCCCCGGCATGCCGCCGGAACTCACCGCCCTGCCCGACGGCTGCGCCTTCGCCCCGCGCTGCGCCCGCGCCACCGGCCTGTGCGCCACCCGGCCCGAGCCGGCGGCCGGCGTGGCCTGCCACCACCCGGAGCAGCACCGTGCTTGAACTCGACGCCGTCACCGCCGGATACGACCGCCGCGCCCCCGTCTTCCGTGGCGCCTCCCTCACCGTCGCGCCCGGCGAGTCCGTCGGGCTCCTCGGCCCCAGCGGCTGCGGGAAGTCGACCCTCGCCCGGGTCGCCGCGCTCCTGCACCGGCCCGACGCCGGCCGCCTCGTCCTCGACGGCACCGAGGTGCGGGCCTGGCGCCACCGGGCCCCGCGCGAACAGCGCACCGCCGTCGGCGTGGTGTTCCAGCAGCCCCGTACCGCCGCCGACCCCCGGCTGACCCTCGCGGACCTGATCGCCGAACCACTCCGCGCCGGACGGCGCCGTGCCGAGGTCCCGGGGCGCCTCGCCGCACTCGCCCCGGCCGTCGGGCTCACACCCGACCTGCTCGCCCGGCGGCCCCACGAGGTCAGCGACGGGCAACTCCAACGAGCCTGCCTCGCAAGGGCGTTGGTCCTCCGACCCCGCTGGCTGATCTGCGACGAGACGACCGCCATGCTCGACGCCTCCACCACGGCCGCCCTCGTCGCCGCCGTCGAGGCCTACCGCGCGGAGACCGGCGCCGGCCTCCTCGCCGTGGGCCACGACCGCACCCTGCTGCACCGCTGGTGCGACCGTACGGTGGAGTGGAAGGACTGCCTGCCCGAAGAGGAGCACCCGTGAGCCCGCAGTGGACCCGCGCCGCCGAGGACGACCCCCTCGACGGCCTGCGCGCCGCCCTCACCGCCGCCGACTGCGGCTACGAGCCCCGGAGCGGCTACGAGGACCGCTGCTGGATCCTCCACACCGTCCACGACGGTCCCGTACGGCTCCGCTGGGACCAGGTGCTCGCCCGGGCGGGCCGTCGGCTGGCCGACTGGCCCGGCACCCTCTCGTACCTGGTCTTCGACGGCGTGCCGGGCGCGGACGACCTCGAAGGGCCCGACCCGGCGGAGATGGACCGGGCGTGCCTGGCCCGCCTCGTCGAGCACCTGGTGCGGAACGGCCCGAAGGGCGCGGACACCCCGTGCGGAGCCGCGCAGGCACCCGTGTCGACGCGGCCGGGGGAAGCGCTCGTCGCCCGGCGCGGCCGGCTCGGCGACGCGCTCGCCCACCACGACGACCTGCCGGACTTCCGGTTTCCCGCCACCTGGTGGGCCGCCGACGGGAGTTGGCTGGTCCTCACCGACTGGGACCTGTGCGCCACCGAGGTGTTCGGCGACGCGACGCTGATCGCGGGACTGCTCGCCGACCCGGAGATCGACGCGGTGCGCCGGCCGGGCATCGCCGAGACCCTGCGCGGCTGAGTCCGTCCGAATCCCACCCGTATGGCCGCCCCGCCATACGCCCGGACGGACCGCCCATTCCGCCACACTGTCCGCCGAACGCCGCAATTCCGGTGCGGCGACGGAGGGACGTGAACCCGATGGCCGTTTCCATTTCTGTCGTGGTGCTGCTGCTGGTGCTGGCCGTGATCTTCCTGCGCAGCGGCGGACTCAAGTTCACCCACGCGATCGTCTGCGCCCTGCTCGGCTTCTTCCTGGCCGGCACCAGCATGGCGCCCACCATCCACAACGGCGTCGCGGCCACCGCCAACGTGGTCTCCAGCCTCAATCCCTGACTCCCCCTCGTGAACGGCGCATGAAACCAGGGGCGGTTGCATGTACTTCTCCGCTTCCCGGGCCTAGCGTCGGGCGCCGGCGCGACGCACGTACGGACCCCGAGGAGAAGCCTTGACCACCCCACCGTCCCGCGGGAGGACACGCGCGCTCGCGCTGGTCACCGCGCTCGCGGCGACCCTCCTGGCGGGCGCGGCGCCCGTCGCCCAGGCCGAGGAGATACCCCTGGCCATCGGGCACCGGCTCGTCGACCACTACGAGGGCGCGCCGGCGACCGCGCGGCCCGTTCCCGGGCGGGCGCCCGCCCAGCACCCATACCTCACGCCGAACGGGCGCAGCGGCATGCACGCCGACGGCGCCGGCAGCGGCACCCATCCCTTCCCGGGGCCGCTCGGGCGCGACCCCGAGGTCCTCAGCGAGAGGATCGCACCCGTCGGCGGCGAGTGCGCCACCGTCACCTTCGACTCCGGCGGCCGGCTCGTCACCGTGTGCGGCACCTTCAGCGGCTTCCTGGTGAAGCTGCTCGACCCGCGCACCCTGGACACCCTCGCCGAGTACAAGCTGCCGCAGCGCTCCTCCACGGTCGAGGCCGTCACCCGGCTCGACTTCGAGAAGATCTTCAAGGACACCTCGGGCGGCGCCTACTTCTACCTCGACGACCGGGACCGGGTCGTGCTCGCCGATTCGCGCCAGCACGTCCTGCGCATCGCGCACCGCCAGCGGGCGGACGGCGCGTGGGAGTTCGCCGTCGAGGACGACTGGGACCTCACCTCCCTCGTCCCGCACGACTGCGTCACGTGGACGAACCTCTTCCCCAGCGGCGTCTGCGACCCCGTCACCTCCGTGATGCCCGACTGGGACGGCCGCATCTGGTGGGTCACCCGGCTCGGCCGCGTCGGCACCGTCGACCCGGCGACGGGCGCCCTGCGCGCGATCCGGCTCGACGGGGAGGAGATCCAGAACTCCTTCTCCGTCGCCGAGGACGGCGTCTCCGTCGTCACCGACCACGCCCTGTACGCCTTCGGCACCGATGCCGACGGCACCCCGCGCGTGCGGTGGCGCGAGGCGTACGACCGGGGGACCGGGACCAAGCCCGGCTCGGTGAACCAGGGTTCGGGCACCACGCCCGACCTGTTCGGCGACCGGGACCAGTACGTCGCCATCACCGACAACGCCGACGACCGCATGAACGTCCTCGTCTACCGGCGGGGGGCCGACGTGCCGGCCGGCGAGCGGCTCGTCTGCAAGGTGCCGGTCTTCCGGTCCGGGGCGTCGACCACCGACAACTCCCTGATCAGCTGGGGCAACAGCCTGGTCGTCGAGAACAACTACGGATACGAGAACCCGAGCACGCTCGCCCTCGGCCGCAGTGTCGTCGGCGGCGCGACCCGGATCGACGTCCGCGCCGACGGCAGCGGCTGCGACACCGTCTGGGAGAGCGACGTCCGCTCGCCCTCCACCGTCCCGAAGCTCTCCACCGCGAACGGGCTGCTGTACTTCTACGAGAAGGAGCCCAACGCCTTCGGCATCGACGCCTGGTACCTGACCGCCGTCGACTTCCGCACCGGGCGGCGGGCCTTCAAGCGCTTCACCGGCACCGGCCTCGCGTACGACAACAACTGGGCGCCGATCACCATCGGTCCCGACGGCACCGCGTACGTGGGGGTGTTCAACGGCATCGTCGCCGTCCGCGACGGCTCCTGACCGCACGGAACCGCCCCGGGGCCCATGGGGACCCGGGGCGGAGGCGTGAAGGGGGGTTCCGTACCGGTCACTCCATCTCGGGCATGTCGCCGACCGTGGTGCGCAGGTCGATGACGGCGAACGCGGCGCCCTGCGGGTCCAGGATCGCGGCGAACCGGCCGTACGGGCTGTCCATCGGCCCGAAGACCTTGCGCCCGCCGACCGCCTCGGCCCTCTCGACGGCCTTGTCGCAGTTGTCGACCGCGAAGTACAGCTGGACGTACGGGGGGATCTCCGGCGGGAAGTCCTCCGCCGTCATCTTCATCCGGCCGAGCACGGGCTGTTCGCCACCGAGGTCGAAGACCCGGTAGTCCATGTTCTCGTCCTTCATCTTCTTGGAGCCGTAGCCGAAGACGGCGGTGAAGAAGGCGTCGGACTGCTCCGGCTTCCGGGTGAAGACCTCGGCCCAGGCGAACGAGCCGGTCTCGCCCTCCAGCTCGAAGCCCTCGTGCGTCCCGGCCTGCCAGACGCCGAACGTCACGCCCGTCGGGTCCTGCGCGATGCACATCGAGCCGAAGTCGCCGACCTGCATCGGTTCCATGAGGACCGAGCCGCCCGCGCTTCGGATCTTCTCCGCCGTGGCGGCGACGTCCGGCGAGGCGAAGTACAGACACCAGGCGGACTGCGGTTCACCGTCCTGTCCCGGCATCGGCGGGACGACGGCCGCGACCGCCTTGTCGCCCTTGTAGGCCTGCGTGTAGTTGCCGTATTCCGAGGAGGACTCGCCGAAGGTCCAGCCGAGCACCTCGCTGTAGAACGTCTTGGCGCCCTCGACGTCGGTGAACATGGCGTCGGTCCAGACCGGCGTGCCTTCAGGTCGTGCGGCCATGACGGTGACTCTCTCTTCCGGTCGAGGACGTGTTTCCTGTGAGCCACGCTAACCAGGGCCGTCGGACCCCGCTCGGTGACGGAGCGTGATCGACCGCCGGTGTCGGCCGGTCCCCGGGGTCAGTGCGGCAGGCGCCCCATCGCGTACCGGTGGAACGGTCCGTCGGGCAGCGGCAGTTCGGGGCGCCACATCCGCAGCACCTGCGCGGAGGGCAGGAAGAGCGCCGCCGGCAGCCGGTCCGGGTCCGTCCACTCCCACCGGTCGATCTTGTCCGGCTCGGCCACGGCGGGGACCCCGCCGAACGTCCGCACCACCGTCGCCACGGTCATCCTGGTCAGCCGCGACGAGGTGACCGCGTCCAGGACGAGCCCGAGCACCTCGACGTCGGCGGGGTCGGCGACGAGCGTGGTCTCCTCGGCCAGCTCGCGGACGACCGCGGCCTCGATCGACTCGCCCGGTTCCACCTTGCCGCCGGGCAGTTCCCACACTCCGGACGGGTCCAGGCCGAGCAGGACCCGGCCGGTGTCGTCGACGACCACGACCCCCGCGCCGAGGGAGGCCTGGGCGGGCGGCGGCTCGACGTTGCGGCGGGCGGTGGCGGCGTGATCTTCGGTGGTCATGGCCCCTGTGTACCAGGCACCACTGACACGTAACAAAAAGCGAGAAACCTCTTGAATCGGGCGGAAAAAGGAGGAAAATCGTGTTTTACACCGGACAACCGGAGAGAGCCGCACCCGCCTACGAAGACGTTCGAAGGCCCGCGTGACCCTTTCAGCAGGCTCTGGCCAGGCCCCCGGCGGGGCCGGTCGGGCACGGAGCCGTCGGCGACGGCCGACGACCGCGCGAACCGATCAGGACCGCCGGGGACTGTCATGTCCGCGGTCACCCGCCGGAGCCCCCCGGCGCCGACGGCACCACCGCCACCGGGCAGTGCGCGTGGTGCAGCACCGCGTGCGCCACGGAACCGATGAGCAGCGAACCCAGATGGTGCCGGTGGTGCCGCCCCACCACCAGCAGGCCGGCGTCCCGCGAACCCTCCACGAGCCGCCCCGCCGCGTCCCCCGGCGCCACCACCGGGACGAGACCGACCCCCGGCCACCGCTCGGCGAACGGCCGCAGCCGATTCCGCTGCTCCCGCTCCGCCTCCCGTACGAGCTCCGCGCCGTCGTCGGCCATCGGGAGCGGCGGCGGCACCTGGAGTGCCGGGGACGGCGCCGCGAGCAGCGCGCCGGGCTGCGGGGGCAGCCGGAACGCGGTCACCGCCTCAAGCGGGACGCCCCGGTGGTGCGCCGCCTCGAAGGCGAAGTCCACCACCTCGTCCGGGGTCTCCTCCGTGTGCAGGCCGAGCAGCACCCGGCCCCCCTCCGCCCCGCCCTCCAGGGCCGCCGCCCGCGCCTCGTGCGGCACGACGACGAGCGGACAGGGCGCGGTCATCGCGAGGGTCCGGCTGGTCGAGCCCAGCAGCAGGCTCGCGAAGCCGCCGCGCCCCCGCGAGCCGGTCACCAGGAGCCGGCCGCCGCGCGCGGCGGCCGGCAGGGCGTCGGTCACGGACCCGTCCAGGGACGCGTACCGCACCGGAGCGGAGTGCCCGCGCTCCTCGACGACGTTCCGCACGCCCTTCAGGACGGTGTCGGGGAGCTCCGGGGCCGTGCCGAGGGAGGCGATCCGGGCCGCGCCCAGCTGCAGCGCGTCGGACCGCACATGGGCGACGACCAGGGGAGCCCCCAGGCTCTCCGCCGCGCTCAGTGCCCACTCCAGGGCGCGCAGACTGTGCTCGGACCCGTCCACGCCGACGACGACCGGCGGCTCGGACGCGGTGTCCGTGCCGTACGTGCTGCTCGTGTCACTCATGGGGGAATGCCTCCCTCACCCGGACACGCGCCACGCCGGTCCGGACCTCCTCGGTCCGGACC